>DATGJN010000035.1 GCA_035295165.1 bacterium | reverse complement strand
GCTGAACATCGCGCCTTCGTGCGAGTCGTCACCGCGCATGCGAGGCTCCTCCGACAGGTGGTGTGTATGAGCAGCGAAGTGTCGCAGCATCAATTCATCACATCTTGTCGGATGCCTGCTTTTTCAGCATCCTGCTAGACGCGTCCGCGCAGGCGGCGTCGACGCCGAGGCGGACCCGGGCACTCCGCCCGAGCCGCCATGCGCCCGGGCGGAGCGCCGCGCCCGGCCGTTACGCGATCCACGCCCCGATCAGTCCCCGCTCGGTGGCATCGTACGCCACGTACATACCGTTCAGGCGCTTGCGCACCACGTGATAGTACATCGGGTTCACGATCGGCAGCACGGGCGCTTCCGTCAACACGATCTCCTGCATGCGGCGGTACAGCGGCAGCCGCTTCACCGGGTGCGGTTCGTGCAGCGCCTGATAGTACAGGGTCGTCAGTTCCTGGTTCTTGTAGCCGCCCGCGTACCACGCCTTGTAGAGGGCGCTCTGCGGATCGAAGTCGGCGATAAAGCCGCTCGGGTCCCCGCGCATGCCCCGTCCGGTGGACTGCCACTCGAACGAGCCGGCGCCGTTGTTCGTCGCGAACGTGCCGATCTCGAGCGGCTGTACCGTCACGTTGATGTTGATCTGGCGCAGCTGCTCCTTGAGGACCTCGGCGACCTGCGTGTAGTCCTCCGGATGCGCGATCGACTGGAGCGTTACCGAGAAGCCGTTCGGCATGCCGGCGTCCGCCATCAACTGCTTCGCCTTGGTCAGGTCGAACTTCTCGTAGGTCGACTTGAGCGCGCTGTCCGGAATCGGCCAGTCGCCGTACCCCGGCGGGATCTTGCTCGAGAACAGCGCGTCGCCCCCGTACACCTTGTCGATGATCTCCTGCCGGTTGATGGCCGCGTTGATGGCCTGGCGGACCTTCAGGTTGTTCCAGGGTTTCCCGTCGCCGTGGATCGTGAGCTCGACTTCTCTGAAGACCGCGGTCAGTCCCTTGAGCACCGTCAGCGACGGGTCCTTGGCAAGCAGTCTCGCCGAATCGGTCGTGACGGTGGAGCCGTCGATCGCCCCCGACCGGATCGCCGCCACGCGCGCCTGTTCGTCCTGCAGCACCTTCATCGTGATGCCGTCGAGCCACGGCAGCTGCGGGTTCCAGTACCCGGTGTGGCGCGTGAGCGTCGTGTGGTCGTTCGGGATGTACTCGACCAGCTTGAACGGCCCGGTGCCGTCGGCGTGGGTGCGTAGATCCGCCCGATCGTACAGCCCCTTCGGGATGATCCAGGAATACCGGCCCCACGCGAGATAGCCGAGGACCGTCGCGTCCGGCTCGGCCATGTGCAGCCGCACCGTCATTGGATCCACCACCTCGACGTTCGCGATCTTCGGATAGAAGCTCTGGATCACCCCGGGCGGCGGCGGCGTCTTCTGCAGGTCGAGCGAGTACTTAACGTCGTCGGCGTCGAGTGTCTTGCCGCTGTGGAACTTCACGCCGGGACGCAGCTTGAAGACGTACGTCTTGTCGTCTGGAATCTGCCAGGACGCCGCCAGCGCCGGGATGACCTTCAGCGAACGGTCCCACGCAAGCAGCGACTCGTAGACGAGCGACGTGATTTCGAACGCGGACCCGCTGATGCCCCCGAACGGCACGAGCGCCACCGGGTCCGACGTCATCCCCCACGTCACGGTGCCGCCGCGCTTTGGCGCCGGAGCGGCGGCCGCAGCGACCGGCCAACCTTGCAGCATCCGGGCCGCGGCCACGCCGCTGCCCACGGCCAGACCCGCGCGCATCAACTCCCTGCGGGTCAGGCGTCGGCCTCGGCCCCGCGACTCGAGGATCGAATCGATCACGTGCCTGTGCTCATCCATCGTGGCGTCCCCCTCGCTCCCTGTGGCGGCGCGCCGCATCGTCGTCCCCGACGCGGCGCCGTCCACGGATTTGACTACCGCTTCGTCGCTTCCGAACCCTCGGTCGCCTTGTGGAACTCCTGAAGCGCGGCGAGCGTGCCGTCGACCACGCGGGCCGCTGCCTCGGGGGTGAACGGCGAGGTCTCCACCTCGTACCCTCCGCGCGGGTACTCGTCGGCGATCGGGATGTATCCTCCCCACCCACCGACGTACCCGCCGAACCACGTGTGCGGAAACGGCGACCGCGCTTTGATCGCCAGCGCGATCTCGGCGAACGGCTCGCACGAGATCGCGGCGAGCACGGCGGGGCCGATCCTGAGCAGGTGCAGCTCCACAGCGTCCTCGCTCCGACCGCCGTACGTGCGCGCGCGCGTCACGGTCATGTTGGCGCGCTTGGTGACGAACGTCGCGGCTTCGATCTCCGCGGCCGGCGCGCCTCGGTCCACGAGCTCCCGCAGTTTGCGCTGGACCGCGACCAGGTGCGCCGCGGCCTCGGGGACGGGGGGCTGCGGCCGGAGCGGCAGCCGGAGCGTCGCCACGCGGCTCCGCACGATCGGCTCGGGGACGGCGATCGGGCGGGTCGTCCACTTGCCGAGCGGCGCCCCGGACTCCCAGACGCGCTCGTGAACAGGCTGCACGGCCGGCACCCGCATGTCCAGGTGCACGCGGGCAGCCTCGTACCCCACGAGCGTACCCAACCGGCGGATCGCGCTGGCGTCGTCGGTGTAGCTGTCGACCCCCGGGCCGATGTTGCCGGTCGCACCCTGCGCGAATAGGCACGTGGCCCCGGTGAGCCGTTCCACCGTGCGCTTCATGTGGCCTGGCCAGTCGGCGGTGATGCGCCGGAACGTCGGCCCCGCCGTCGTGGGGTGCATCGTGTAACCGACGAGGACGGCGAGCGGCTCCCGTTCGGTGGTGTCGATCCGCAGGACGAACACCTGGGGATCGATCACCCCGGCGAGGTTGACCCCGGCGACGGTGCGTCCGTCCGGCGCGGTCTCGCGGCGGTTGACCGCGACGCGGCTCTCCCCGGTCCCCACGCCGACGCGCGCCGGGCGCAGACCCGCGAGCGCGATGCGGGCCGCCCCGGCGGAGAACTCGGGAAGCGACTCGTAGTAGCGTCGCAGCGCGTCGGTGCCGTCCAACCAGTCCCAGCGGCTCGGCGGCGGCCCGGTGTGATTGTGGGTCACCGACACCCGGACTTGCGCCGGGCGGATCCCGACCACCCCGGCAACCGCGGCGGCGATCGCCTCCGTTTCTTGCTGATTGATGACCACCAGGTCCAGATCGACGATCGCCGCACGCTCGGTCCCGTCGTCCAGGAGCAGCACGGTCGCCCACAGATCGGTCTCGATCCCCTCGGCGTACACATGGGTCTGCGCGCCCCACCCCGCGTGGGGCACCGTGAGCGGCGGCGTGATGGTCGCGCGACCGACGCCGGCACGGAACTGTCCCTTCGTCATCGAAGCGCCTCCTGGGCCACGGCGATGCTGTCGCCGAGAATGTCACACATTTGATCGATGTCGGCCGCCGTCACCACGAGCGGAGGCGCGAGCACGGCGAACTCGTCGCCGCAGCGGAGGAGCAGACCGCGCTCGCGGCAGGCGCGTTCGACGAGCTTCGCCGGGCGGGTGCCCCCGGGGAACCTCGCGGCGGTCTTCCGGTCGGCCACGAACTCCACCCCCTGCAGCAGGCCTGCGCCGCGTACGTCGCCGATCATGGGGTGGCGCTCCGCGAGGCCGAGGAGGCGCCGCCGGAGGTGGTCCCCCTGGCGTTTGGCATTCCCGACGACGTCCCGGTCGATCAGCTGCGTGACCGCCGCTACCCCCGCCGCGCACGCCACGGGGTTCCCGCCGAAGGTGTGCCCGTGGTGAAACTCCCGCCGTTCGCCTGCCTCGCCGTAGAACGCGTCCGCCACGCGGTCGCGGATCAGAATCGCCGAAAGCGGCGCGTACCCGCCGCTCATCCCCTTGCCGCAACACGTGATGTCCGGTGCCGCCTCGTAGTACTGGGACGCGAACATCGTGCCGAGCCGCCCGAACCCCGTGATGATCTCGTCGTAGATCAACACGACGTTGTGACGGGTGCACGCGTCGCGCAGCCGCGGCAGGTAGTCGGGCGGCGGCACGATGAACCCCGCGGACGAGAGCGAGATCGGTTCCACGATCACCGCCGCGACCGTCTCCGGATCCTCGGCCTCGATCGTCCGCTCGATCAACGACACGCAGGTGCGTCCGCACCCGGGGTAGGTTTGATCGAACGGACACCGATAGCAGTACGGCGGGTGGACGTG
This sequence comes from bacterium, assembly GCA_035295165.1. Taxonomy (NCBI): domain Bacteria; species bacterium. The sequence goes on along the minus strand of DATGJN010000035.1, from coordinate 61,236 downwards.
GAGGAAGCCCACCCCGAGCGGCTCGTATGGAGACTTCCGATCCCGCCCGCCCCCGGCGGACAGGGCCCCCATCGTGGCGCCGTGATAGCCGCCGTAGCGCCCGATGATCTTGTACTTCCGCGGGTGCCCGGTCTGCTGGTGAAACTGCCGCGCGAGCTTCATCGCGGCCTCGGTGGCCTCGGACCCTCCGCTGAGCAGCTTGACCGCGCCCACGCCATCGGGCGCGATCCGAAGCAACAACTCGGTGAGTTTGAGCGCCGGCAGGCTCGTGCTGTGGAGCGGTGGCGCGAACGCCAACTGCTGCGCCTGCGCCGTCATCGCCTCGATCACCGGCAGGTTGCCGTGCCCCAGGCTCATCACGAACACGCCCGACAACCCGTCGATGTAGGTGCGACCGGCGGTGTCGGTCAGCCGAACGCCCTCGCCGCCGACGAACACCAGCGGGTCTTTCGCGAACTCCCGCATCTGCATGAAATCCAAGAACAGATGGGGAACGGTTTCCCGAATTTCCACGGTCAGCCTCCCTCGTCCCGCGGAGCCCGCCGCCTCCCCGGCGGCCGGGTCGGTCCCGGGCCGCGGCCGGTGTGCCGTCCTACCGGTCGACGCGGTAGCGCTCCACGATCTCTTCGTTCAGTTCGACCCCGAGCCCGGGCCGCTGGGGGATCCGCGCGATCCCGTTCGTCACCTCGACGTCGCTCCGCACAAGATCCCGGCGCAGCGGAGACTCGGCGACCGTGTACTCGACGAACGGCACGTCTGGCAACGTCGCGGCGAAGTGCATCGACGCGGCGACCAGGATCCCCGACTTCCACGCGTGCGGCACCAGCAGCGCGTGGTGCGCCGCGGCGAGATCGGCGATCCGGCGTCCCTGGGTGAATCCGCCGGCGCGGGCCAGGTCGGGCTGGATCACATCGACGTGGCCGATCTCGAGCAGGGCTCGGAACGCGCCCGCGAGCGTCTCCTGCTCCCCGGTCGCGATCCGGGTACCCCGGGACGCCGCGGTGAGACGCGCCCACCCCGACACATCATCGCTGGCCAGCGCCTCCTCCAACCAAAACGGCGAGTATTCTTGAAACGCGTCGAGACGCCGGATCGCCTCCCGCAGCGTCCACGGCGCGCCCGCGTCGACGAGGAGCGCGGCGTCACCGATCGCCGCACGGGCCTCGCGCACCAGCATCACGTCGGTCGCGAAGTCGGGGCCGATCGGCCCCCACCCGAATTTCACCGCCCGGTAGCCCTGCGCGACGTACCGCTGCGCGGTGTCGCGCATGAGGCCGAGATCCTTCTCGAACAGCATGCTCGCGTAGACGGGGATCGTGTCGCGGCGCGCCCCGCCGAGGAGCGTGTGCACCGGCAGGCCGAGCACCTTGCCCTTGATGTCCCACAGCGCCAGGTCGACCGCGGCGATCGCCTCGACCGCGACGCCGCCACGCCCCATCCAGAGCGTGCCCTCGTACATCTTGTCCCACAGCCGTTCGGTGTGAAGCGGGTCCTCGCCGACGAGCATCCCGGCCACTCCGCGCGATCGCATCCACGACTCGGGCGCATCCACCAGCGCCTTGACGACGTGGGGCGACGCATCTGCCTCCCCGACCCCGGTGATCCCCGCATCGGTGTGGACACGCACGATCACGTCATCCTGGATGCCGTCCGCGCGCGTCCAGTCCAGCTCCGGGATCCGGAGCGGTATCGCCTCGACCTTCGTGATCTTCATGCTGCCTCCCGCACCCGCGCCTCGAGTCCTCTCCCCTTCGGTCGGGCTCGCGGGCGGGGACGGCGGCGCCGTCCCCGCCTGCGGCCTCACTTGGAGCCGGTCACCGGCCAGTACCACATGTTCCGGAGGCTGAGGCCGCCCTCTTCGAGCACCTTCGGGATGCCGTCGCGCCGGGCGCGCAGTTCGTCGATCGCGCGCGAGATCGCGAAGTTGAGGTCCACGTCGTCCTTGCGGATGCCGTAGCGGGCGTACCCGTACTCCTCGAGCGAGGGGGAGTAGCCGGTCGCAAACTCGATCGGCACGCCGGGGTGATTCTTGATGAACAGACCGACCTTGATGTCGTCTTCCATCGTCACGTCGATGCGCCCGGCGATCAGATCCGCGAACTCGGCCTCGTTGGTCGTGTACAGCTTGAGCTCCTTGATGTCCGTGCGCTTCTCGAGGAAGGTGTGGTTGAAGCTGCCGCGCACGACCCCGACGACCTTGCCGGCGAGGTCGGCCGCGGTGTGAATGTTCTTCGGGTTCCCCTTGTGGACCGCGAGCGCGGAGCCGTACCAATACGCGGGGCTCGTGAAGTCGATCACGGCGAGCCGCTTCGCGTTTTCGTGGATGTTGTCCGCGGCGACGTCCCACCGCTTCGCGACGAGCCCGGGGATCATCGCGTCGAACTGGACGATCTGCCACGACACCTTCTGGATCCCAAGCGTCTGCGTGATCAACTTGAAGATCCGGACGTCCAAGCCGTCGAACTGTTTCGTCTTCTCGTCCTGGTACGTAAACGGGTAGTCGTTGGCGATGCCGATCGTGATCCCTTCGCGCAGCACGCGCTTGAAGGAGCCGTCGCCGCCCGTGAACGAGTTGATCCCCAGGATGTTCCCGACCGCGAGCACCGGAAGCGACGTGCCAACGAGAAAGAGCCCCGCCACCACAAGACACACGATCCCCCGCAGCTTGCCCATGCGTCCGTCCCCCCTCTCGTCGTCTGGCCCGCCCGCTGAACGGCGCCACGTCCAGCGGCCTCCACCGGCCGTCTTCGACACGCTGCCCGACCCCGTCAGCGGCGCGTCACCCCCCTTTCGCCCGCGCGGTCGCCCGATCGTCGCTCGCCGCTCTCGTCAGCGCACCAGGGTTCACGTCGCCAGCGGCCCGGACGGCACCGTCGTCGCGTCCCCGAGCTCCGCGTTCCGCTCGAGAATCGACTGGAGAAACTGCTTCGTCCGGTCGTTCCTCGGGGCGGAGAACATCTGCTGGGGGGAGCCCTCCTCGACCACGATGCCGTCGGCCATGAAGATGACACGGTCGGCGACGTCCCGTGCAAACCCCATCTCGTGGGTCACGATCACCATCGTCATGCCCTCGGCCGCCAGTTGGCGCATGACGCGCAGCACTTCGCCGATCAGCTCGGGATCCAGGGCCGAGGTCACCTCATCGAACAGCATGGCCTTGGGCTGCATCGCCAGCGCCCGCGCGATCGCAACCCGCTGCTGTTGGCCGCCGCTGAGCTCGTGAGGGTACGCGTGAACTTTGTCCGACAGCCCGACCTTCGTCAGGAGCGCGAGCGCCCGCTGCCGGACTTCTTCGCGCGGCTCCCGTCGCACGTGCACGGGCGCGATCATGATGTTCTCCAGCGCCGTCAGGTGCGGGAACAAGTTGAAGGACTGGAAGACCATGCCGACCTGCGACCGCAGCGCCTCGACCCGGTGGTCGGGGTCGACGACCATCTTGCCCTCGTGGGTGAACCGGTACACCGGCGTGTCGTCGATGTAGATCGTCCCGTTGTCGATCCCCTCGAGATGGTTGATGCACCGCAACAAGGTTGACTTGCCCGCGCCGGACGGCCCGATGATGCAGACGACCTCGCCCTTCTGGACCTCCAGCGTGACGTCGTGCAGGACGTGCAGGTGGCCGAACGACTTGTTGACGCGCTCCAGCCGGATCATCACACGGCCCCCTGCGGCGCGCCCCGCGTGGAATCGCCCAGCGGGCCGATCCGCCGCGTCCGGTAGCCGATCTTCATCCGGCGTTCCAGATACTGCACCGCAAGCGACCCCGGGTAGGACAGCGCGAGGTAGATCGCGCCGATGATCGTGAAGATCGTGAAGTACTGAAAGTTCGTGGCCGCGATGATCTGCCCGGTGAACAGCAGCTCCTTCACGGTGATGATCGAGGCCAGCGCCGTGTCCTTGAACAACGAGATGAAGTAGTTGCCGAGCGGCGGCACCACGATGCGGATCGCCTGCGGGAGAATCACGAGCCGCATTGTGAGGGTGCGCGACATCCCGAGGGCCTGTGCCGCCTCCAACTGGCCCTTCGCGACCGCCTGGATGCCGGCGCGGTACACCTCCGACAGATACGCGGCGTAGTTGATCGTCAACCCGATCATCCCGGCCTCAAACGGCGGGAGCCGGACCCCGAACGCCGGCAGCACGAAGTAGATGTAGAACAGTTGGAGCAGCGCGGGGGTGCCGCGGATCACCTCCACGTAGACCGTCGCCACCACCCGCACCGGCCGGACGCGCGTCATCCGCGCAAGCGCCACGATCAGCCCGAACACCAGGCTGAGGGCCATCACGCTGAGGGTCAGCTCGACGCTGATCAACGCTCCCCGCAACAAATCCGGCAGGTACTCGATCGCGCCGCGGAAGTCAAACAGCGCGAAGATTCCGCTCATGCGGCCCTCCCGTCTCGCCCGCCCGCGTCGGCGTGGCGCTCATGAGACTTCCCGACCCCGCGACGACCGCCCCACGCTCGCGCACGGGCCCGCAACTCCCGCGGCCTACCAATCGGCGACCGAGCCGTCGTCGTAGACGTACCGCATCAGCAGCTCCTGCGCCATCGGGTGCCTCGCGGCCTCACGCTCGTTGACGTTGACGCCAAGCCCGGGCCGGGTCGGCGGCAGCGCGTAGCCCGCCTCCCGCGGCAGAGGTTCGTCCACCACGTCGTCCCGCCACGGCGCGTCGGCGTGCATCTGCTCCTGGATCAAGAAGTTGGGCGTCGAGAGGGCAAAGTGCAGCGCCGCGGCCTGGGCGATCGGCCCGGCCGGGTTGTGCGGCGCCATCGAGACGTAGTAGGTCTCGGCCATCGCGGCGATCTTCTTGAGTTCGGAGAGCCCCCCGCAGTGCCCCACGTCCGCCTGCGCGACCGCGCACGCACGCTGTTCGAGGAGCGGACGGAACTGGTACCGGGTCACGAGGCGCTCCCCGGTCGCGACCGGACACGGCTGCTGCCGCGCGACCTCCGCCATCGCCTCGACGTTCTCCGGCAGACACGGCTCTTCGATGAACAGCGGCGAGTACGGAGCGACCGCGCGCCCGTACTGGATGCCCATCGCCGGGGTCGTGCGCCCGTGAAAGTCCAGCATGAGGTCGACCTCGTCGCCGACGGCGTCTCGGAGCGCCGCCATGAGCCGGTCCACGAGCCGCACCGGGCCGGGCCCCTCGAGCGCCCCGGTTCTGGGGACGAACACCGCCTTGACCGCGGTGAACCCTTTGGCCACGGACGCCCGCGCATGGTCGGCGACGCGTTCCGGGGTGAACGACTCGTACACGGCGTCGGGATCGCCGCCGCCGAGGTGATCGTAGAGGCGGACCCGGTTCCGCACGGCGCCCCCGAGCAACTGGTACACCGGCACGTTCCTGACCTTGCCGGCGATGTCCCACAGCGCTTGGTCGATCCCGCTGATCGCGCTCATCGCCACGATCCCGCCGCGGAAGAACGGCTGCCGGCTCATCACCTGCCACAGGTGCTCGACCCGGAGCGGATCCTCCCCCACGACGAACGGGACGAGGTCCTCCACGCACCCTGCGACGGCGCGGGTCTTCCACTCGGTGGTGCACTCGCCCCACCCGACGACGCCCGCATCGGTCTCGACCTTGACGAAGATCCAGTTCCGCATCCGGGCGCCCACGATCAGCGGCCGTACCGCCGTGATCTTCATGCCGCGCCCCCGTTCACCCGGCCATCACCGCCATGACGCGCTCCAGCACGCGCCGCCGGAAGTCCGTCAGCGGCGAGATCGGGAGACGCATCTCGTCGGACGCGATCACGCCGCGGTGCCGGAGCGCCCACTTGACGACGGCGGGGTACTCGTCGGCGCCGATCGCGAGCTCGTTGATGAACGGGAGCAGCGATGCGAACAGCCGCGTCGAGGCTGCAAGGTCTCCCTCGCGCGTCCGGTCGAACCAGGCCCGGGACTCCTGGGGAAACACCTGCAGGACGGCCGTGACCGCGCCCTCGCACCCGCGGAGCACCTGATGCTGCATGACCCCATCGTCCCCGGCCAGGAGGATCATGCCGCCGGCGGCCTTCGCGGCGTCGATCTTGGCCACGGTCGTGTCGGTCACCTTGACGTGGCGGATGTTGTTGCGCACCTCGCGGAGGCGCGCGTAGTCAGCGACCGTGAGAACGGTCTTCGTGGTGTAGGGGTTGTCGTAGACGATGATCTCGCGGTCGGTGAAGCCCGACACCTCCCGGTAGAACGCCGTGATCGTCTCGGAGGTGTGCTTGAAGTAGAACGGGAGCGGTACCAGATACGCCACGGCGCCCTCGGCGTCTCCGGCGCGCACGATCTCCCGGATGTTCTCGAGGTTCGTCTCGGCGACTCCGACGATGAGGCGGAGCCGGCCGCGCATCGCCTGGCTGAAGAACCGCACCGTCTGCACGCGCTCCGCCAGCGTCATGCTCGGGCCTTCCCCGGTGCTGCCCGCGACCACGAGGCCATCCAGGTACGGCGCGCACGACTCGACGAGCCGGGCGATGCTGTCCCCGTCCACCGCTCCGTTCCGGAACGGGGTGATCACCGGAGGGAGCAAGCCGCGAAGATCCATCACCTCACCTCGATTCGCGCGGTCGCGTGCGCGCCGCCGCGTTGCACGCCGCTCGGCTCGCCGTCCGCCGCCGGGGACCACCCAAGATGCTCTGAGATCCCTCGCGCGGCCGCGACGAGCGCCCGCAGCAGCGCGGGACGCCCTGCGTCGTCGAAGTCCGCAGCCGGCCCGGAGATGCTCAACGCGGCGACGACCTCGTGATTGGCGGCGCGCACCGGGACCGCCAGGCACCGCAACCCGGCGATCGTCTCTTCTCGGTCCTCGGCGTAACCCAGACGGCGAATCCCGGCCAGGTCCACGTCCAGCGCGGCGCGGTCGGTGATTGTCGCCGACGTGCGCGCCGGCAGTCCGACGGTCCGGACGAGACCGTCGAGGGCCGCGTCGTCAAACTGTGCGAGCAGGATCTTGCCGAGTCCCGTGCAGTGCAGGTAGTCGCGGGTGCCGACGCGCGTGTGGTAGCGGAGCGGTCGTTCCGGCTCGACGATCGCCAGGTGCACGACCTCGGACCGATCCAGCACGCCGAGGTTAGTGGTCAGGTTGGTTTCTTCGGACAGCCGGCGGAGGAACGGCAGCGCCGCCTGCTCGAGCGGGAGCGTCGCTAGGTATACGCTGCCGACCTGGAACGCCCGGAGTCCAAGCGAGTACGCCCCGGTCTCGGCGTCCCAGGCGAGAAACCCCTCGTCGCGCAGGCACTCCAGCAACCGCAGCGCGGTGGGCTTCGGGATCTCGAGGCGGGAGCTGATCTCGGCGAGTGCCATCTTCGGATGCGACGGGTTGAACAACTTCAGGATGGCAAGGCCGCGATGGAGGGCGCGCACCTGATAGCTGGCGGCCGGGAGGCGTCTCGGCCGTGCCATCAGCTGCGGATCCGAATCACGAAATAGTTTTCCACGATTGGAAGATGATCGTTCGTGCGCCCGGCCCGAAAATCCTCTCGCCGAATCCGGCCGCAGCCGCACTCGGGCGGCGGCAGGTCCCGGCGGTGCCCGCAATCAGTTGTTCGTTCGGCCGATCGCCTGCAACGCAATGGGCAGCATGATCAGTTCCGGGACCAGCACGTGCGGGGGCAAGGTCGCGAGGTAGAGGCAGGCCGACGCGACATCCTCTGGCCGGAGGGCCCGCTCCAGGACGTCACGCGGGACCGGCACCGGCCGATGCTCGAGCATCGGCGTATCGATGAGACCAGGAAGGATCGTGGAAAATCGAATTCCGTCGCGTCCCCGTTCGTATCCGACCGCCTGCGCCAGCGCGACCATGCCGGCCTTCGCCGCCTGGTAGGCGGCCCCGGACGGGTCGGGCCACCGCGCGGAGACGCTCGCGATGAAGATCACGGTCGCCCCGGAGGCGAGCCGGGGCAGCGCCGCGTGCAGCACGTAGAAAGCGCCGTTCAGATTGACGCCGATCAACCGGTCCCACGCCTCGGGCGTGAGCGCGTCGAGCGCGCGCGCGGGGATGTTGAGGCCCGCCGCGAGCACCACCAGATCCAGCGGGTGAACCGCGGTCGCGGTCCCGACCGCCGCTGCGACGTCGGCCGGGCGGGATACGTCCACGGCATGGGCCACGATCCGTCCACCGGCGAGGAGCGCGGCGTCATAGCCGGCCAGCATCTCCCGCTTGCGTCGCGCGATGCCGTGCACCGTGGCTCCTTCGCGGACGAACAGACGGGCGGTCGCGAGGCCCACCCCGCTGCTCGCGCCTGTCACCAGCGCGACCTTGCCCTCGAGCCTCGGTGGCACCTCGTGCGCGTCCGGCATGCGGTTCCCTCCATCGACACCCCGCCTGGTCGGACGGCCTGCGCCGTGCGATGCCTGGGGTTCGACCGGCGCAGGACGCGAGACAAGCACGGTGGTGCACTCCGATTCCGCGTCCGGACGCCCTACTCCTATCTCCGGCGCCCGACGCGCGGCGGGAGCCCTCGTGACTTGGCCCCGGACGCTGGTGGACGTGGCGGACACGCTTCGGGCCCGCGGAATCGAAGAGCGCCTCTCGCCCGAGGATCCGTTCCTGGGGGCGTGCGCCCGCGCCGACCGCACGACCGCCGCGGGCGTGTTGGCGGGCCACCCCCGGCTTCTGGACACCCTCTCCGCCGACGCGCTTCGCCGGTTGCCGGATCTCGCCCAACAGGGGCGCAGCGAAGCCGTAAGAACGATGGTGGAGTTCGGTTGGCCGATCGACGTGCGGGGCGGCGATTGGAGCGCCAGCGCACTCAACCACGCGGTGCTTCGCGACGACGCCGAGCTGACGGCCTTCCTGCTGGAGCACGGGGCGAATTGGCGCGAGGAGCACGGCCATCAGGACCACGTGATGGGGACGCTGAGCTACGCATCCAGGAGCGAACCGGTCGACGGCGGCGATTGGCTCGGGTGCGCCCGGGCGCTGATCGAGCACGGCATGCCCGTGCCTCCCACGCCCTACCGGTTCTCTGACGAGCTGGCAGACTATTTCGGGGCACGCGGCAACTGACCAACGACGCCGCGAGGTGAGCCCACACGTCCATGAGGCGCCGCGTCACGGCCTCCACCGTGCCTCGGACGTCCCGCGCGTCCCGCGGTTACCCGTTCTGCCACTCGATTCCGAACCCGCCGCGGGGAGGCTTCCAGTCGATGTTCCGGTACGGACACCCGAGGACGCACGTCGTGCACTCGACGCAGTTCTCGTAGGACACGGCGATCTTCTGGCCGTCCCACGCGTACACGTTGGCAGGACAGAACGTCGTGCACGGGCGGTGCCACTCGCCGTCGCAGCGTTCCAGGCACACGTCCGCACGGGTGATTTTGATGTGGGTCTGTTTGTCGTGCTTCCACCGGAGCGTGTACAGCTTCTCCTCGATCTTCATCGCATCGCCCTCCATCCCTCGGCCGCGTCCTTCAGCATCCGCCACCAAGGGCGGCGCGTGAGCAGGCGCCGGAGGATCTTGCGCTGCTTGTCGCGCTTGGACTGGCCATCCACCGTGAGCATTTCGTGGACCGCCTCGCTCAGCATCGCCGGGTAGGTCTCCAGCAGCTCCGGGCGATGTTCCACCAGTTCGGGCAGACGCTCATACTTGCGGAGGTCTTGGAGTACGAACGACGCCTCCAGCAGCTCGCGGTAGGTCGCGAGTGTCCGCGCCGACCAGTCGCCCGCCCGCTTGGCCTGGATCGCGGTCTCTCCCGCCATCCGCCCCGCCGCCATGGCGAGGTTGCTGCCCTCCCGGTGCAGGTTGTTGACCATCATCGCGGCGTCGCCGACGACGAGGACGCCGTCGCCGTAGAGGCGCGGCATCGCTCGCACCCCGCCCTCCGGAATCGCGTGCGCGAGGTACTCCCGCACCTCGCCCCCGCGCAGGAGTGGCGCGACCATCGGGTGTGTCTTGAACCCCTCCAGCAGGTCCCACGGCGTGATGCGCGTCTTCATGAAATGCGAGATCAGCGCCCCGATCCCGACGGACAGCGACTCCTTGTTGGTGTAAATGAACCCGTACCCGGCCATACCGCGCGTCACCGAGCCGTACACTTCGATCGTCGCCCCGCAGCCGGGCTCGAGATTGAACCGATCCTCGATCGTCTCGGGCGGCAGTGCGACGATCTCCTTGACCACGAGCGCCATCTCGTGCGGCTCCAGCGGCCGCGACAGCCCTGCCTTCTGCACGAGAAACGAGTTCGCGCCATCGGCGATCACCACGAGCGACGCACGCAGATCGCCGTCCTGGCGGCCCGTCCGCACGCCGACGACGCGCCCCTGCTCAAGGATGACGTCCTCGACGGTCGTGCCCGGGACGATCAGCGCGCCGGCGGCCTCCGCCTGCGATGCGAACCACGCGTCGAACGGCACGCGGAGCACCGTGAACGCGTTCGGGGGATCCGACGGCGCCGCGTGCGGCACGTGCTTGTGCCCCAGCGTGACCGAGGCGTCCGGGGTCGTCAGCCAGATCCGCTCGTCGGCGACGACCCGTTCGACGGGGGCGTGCTGCCACGTCTCCGGCGCCACGTCGGCGAGCATACGCCCGTACATGACGCCGCCCATCACGTTCTTCTGACCGGGCCGCTCGGCGCGCTCGAACAGCACCACGCTGAGCCCGGCCCGGGCCATCGTCAGGGCGGCCGAGACGCCGCCGGGCCCCGCCCCGACCACGATCGCGTCGAACTGCTCGTTCGAGCCCACGCGTCCGGCCCTACCGCAGGGCCTGCACGGCCTGCTGCACGAACGTCGTGAGCGTGGACGGGAGGATCCCAAGCCAGAGCACGCCCACGGCCGCGAGCGCGAGGGCGACGCCGACCACCCCGCTCCGCCGCACCGCGACCGCGTCGGGGACCGACCCGCTGAACGCGGCCACCACGACGCGGAGGTAGTAGTACACGGACACCACGCTCGTTAACACCGCGATGATCGCCAACGCCGTGTGGTGACCTTCGAGTGCGGCGCGGAAGAGGTAGAGCTTCGCGATGAAACCGCCGGTGGGCGGCAGCCCCGCAAGCGACACCATGCACAGCGCGAGGATGCCGGCGGCCCACGGCGCGCGCGTCCACAGACCGGCGAGATCCTCGATCTCGTCCGCCTCCTCACCCCGGCGTTCCAGCAGCATGAGCACGCCAAACGCCCCCAGGTTCATGACGGTGTACACGACCAGGTAGTAGAGCACCCCCATCGTCCCCGCCGGTCCCGGCGACGCGATCCCGATCAGGAGGTACCCCGCGTGCGCGATGCCGGAGTAGGCGAGCAGGCGCTTCAGGTTCGTCTGCAGCAGCGCGGCGACGTTGCCCCAGATCATCGTCGCGATGGCTACGGCCACAAGGACCGCGCCCCACTCGTTCGCGAGGGAGGGCAGCGCCAGCGGGAAGACGCGCAGGAATCCTGCGAACGCACCGATCTTGGCCACAACCGACATGAACGCCGTGGCCGGCATCGGCGCACCCTCGTAGACGTCGGGCGCCCACGCGTGGAACGGCACGAGGGCCGCCTCGAACCCGAGCCCGATCGTAAGCAACGCGATCCCCACGCCGAGCAGCGGCGTGAACGGCGCCTGCGCCAGCCGCAGCAGATCGAGCGTCCCGGTCGCGCCGTACACCAGCGCGATCCCGTACACGAAGAAGGCGGTAGCGAATGCGCCGAGGAGCAGGTACTTCAGTCCCGCCTCCTGGGAGCGGCGGCTCCGCGTTGCGAATGCCGACAGCGTATACAGTGGAAAGCTCAGGATCTCAAGGCCGAGGAACAGCACCACGAGATTCCGGCTGGCGCCCATCAGGATCGCGCCCACCGCGCTGAACAACAGCAGCGCGTAATACTCGCCGGCCGGGAGCCGGAACCGTTCCATATAGACCGATGAGAGCAGCACCGCGAGCCCCGTAGCGATCAGGGCGGCCAGCGTCACCACCTGGGTGAGCGGATCGCGGATGTACATCCCGCCAAACGCGACCGAGGCCGCCGGCCGGGACGCGTTCAGCACGAGCGCGACGCACACGCCGAGCAGCGACACCCACACGGGTCCGCGGCCCCGCGGCGCCTCGAGCGCCGGTCCGGTCACCACGGCGTCGTAGAGCAGCACGACGAACGCCGTCACGGTCAGCGTCAGTTCCGGTGCGATGGCCGCGAGATCGGTCCAGGACATGCCTAGCGCCCCGTCCCCGCCGCGCCGCGCGCGCTCTGTCCCTGGGGAACCGGACGATACGCGGCGCCGCCTCGGGGCGACGCGGGCGGTGTCACGGCAGCGGTGTCTCGGCGGGGCGCGGCGACCGAGATGCGGCCGAGCACGGCGTTTACGGTCGCTGCACTCCGGTCGAGCAGCGGCTGCGGATACAGTCCCGTCCAGAAGATCACGAGGACGAGCGGCACGAACAGGGCGTACTCCCGCAGCCGCAGGTCGGGCATGCCGCGCAGTTCCTCGCGCACCGGCCCGTGAAACACGCGACCGACGAACCCGAGCAGGTACGCCACCGCGACCACGACGCCGAGCGACGCGACCACGGCCGCCGCGGGTCGCGCCTGGAACGTCCCGAGCAGGATCAGGAATTCGCCGATGAACCCGTTCGTCGCGGGCAGCGCAAGCGACGAGAGCACCACGATCAGGGTAACCGCGCTCAACGCCGGAACGAGCGCCGCGATCCCGCCGTACTCGTCCGTCCGAGCCCGTCCCGTCCGGTCGAGCAGTAACCCCGCTACGATGAACAGCGCGCCGGTGCTGACCCCGTGGTTGATCATCTGGATCAGGCTCCCCTGCACCGCCGTCGCGTCGAGCGCGAAGATCCCGAGCAGGATGAACCCCATGTGGCTCATGCTCCCGTACGCAAGCAGGCGGCGCATATCCCGCTGCGCCCACGCGATCGCGCCGCCGTACAAGATTCCCACGACCGCGAGGCCCGACAGGAGCGGCCCGAACGCGCGCGACGCCTCCGGAAACAGCGGCAGACAGAACCGCAGCAGCCCGTAGGCCCCGGCCTTCGCCATCAGCCCCGCCAGCAGCACGGTCACCACCGGCGGCGCCTCGGCGTAGGCGCTGGGGAGCCATGTGTGCAACGGCCACACCGGCATCTTGATCGCGAACGCCACCGCGAACGCCAGGAACAGAAGCGTCTCCGTGCTCCCGGCGAACCCGAGCGGGTGCGCGAGCAGCGACGGGAGATCGAACGTGGGTCCGCCCGGCAGATGCCCCGACTGCAGGTACACCGTGATGATCGCCAGCAGCATCAGCACACTGCCCGCCATCGTGTACAGGAAGAACTTGATCGCCGCCGGCCCGCGCCCGGGTCCCCCCCACAACGCGATCAAGAAGTACATTGGGATGAGCATCGCCTCCCAGAACACGTAGAACAACACCAGGTCCTGGGCGAGAAACGTCCCGAGCAGACCGGCTTCGAGCAGGAGCAGGGTCACCACGAACGGCTTCACACGGTCCCGCACCTGTTGGCCGGATGCGGCGAGCGCGATCGGGAACAGGAACGCGACGAGGGCCACGAGGCTCACCGAGAGACCGTCCACCCCGAGGTGATAGGTCATGCCCGCGACCGGCACCCACGCGGCCCGCTCCTCGAACTGCAGCGCCGGCGTCCCCGGCACGAACCGCAGCCAGATCGCCGCGGCGAGGAGAAACACCAGCAGCATCACGGTGAAGCCGACGGCCCGTAGACCCCGCTCCGCGCGCGCATCGATGGCGGCCACCGCGACCGCCCCGAGCAGCGGGAGCACGACGAGCACCGACAGCGGCCCCCACGTCATCGCGACACCCAGTAAGCGAGGAAGAGGATGACCCCGATCAGCACGAGCGCGGCGTATTGACGAAGATAGCCGGTCTGCACCCGGCGGAGCCATGCGCCGCCGCCGCCGACCCCGCGGGCGATCACCATGACGAGCCCGTCGACGCCCTCCCGATCGAACAGCTCGAACGCGCGGGCGAGCCCCCGAGCGGGCGCCGCGACCACCGCGTTGTAGAGGTCCTCGACGTAGAACTGGTGCGCGAGGACAGCGTGAACCGCCGGGGACTCACCCCGCAGCGTCCGCATGCGGTAGATCGCCCACGCCAGCCCGACGCCGGCGAGCGCCACCGCGATGCTCGCGGACACCAGCAGCACTTCGCTTCCCCCGCCGCCCGCCTCGGCGGGGTTCGGCGCCGACGCCACGAAGACGGGCGCGAGGAAGCGCTCGAGCACGCCGGGGCGGGTGAACGACAGGCCGAGTGCGCCGCCGAGCACCGTGAGCAGCGCGAGCGATTGGATCGGCACGCTCATGACCGGGGGTGCCTCGTGGGGCGCGTGCGCGCTAGCCGCGTCGCCGGCGGCGCTCGGGGCCGGCGCGCCGAGGAACGTCAGGACGAACGCGCGCACGATGTACACGGCCGTGAGCCCAGCCGCCGCGAGCCCGACCGCCCAGAGCACGATGTCGCCGTGACGGAACGCCGCGGAGAGAATCTGGTCTTTGCTGAAGAACCCTGTCAGCGGCGGGATTCCGGCAAGCGCCAGGGCCCCGATCCCGAACATCGCGGCGGTCTGCGGCAGGGGCTTCGCCAGGCCGCCCATCTGCCGCATGTCGGTCGTTCCGCCGAGCGCGTGCATCACGCTGCCGGCGGCGAGGAACAGCAGCGCCTTGAAGAACGCGTGCGACGTCAGGTGGAAGATCCCGGCGCCCCACGCACCGACACCGACCGCGAGAAACATGTACCCGAGCTGGCTGATCGTCGAATAGGCGAGGACGCGCTTCAGATCGGGCTCCACGAGGGCCGAGGCCGCGGCGAAGATCGCCGTGACGGCCCCGACGATCGCCACAACGTCCATCGCGAGCGGCGCCCGGAGGTACACCGCGTGCATCCGGACGATCATGAACACGCCCGCGGTGACCATCGTCGCGGCGTGGATCAACGCGCTGACCGGCGTCGGACCCTCCATCGCGTCGGGGAGCCAGATGTACAGCGGGAGCTGCGCCGACTTCCCGGTCGCCCCGAGGAACAGCAGCAGACACAACGCGACCGCGGCGGCGCCCCCGAGCGGCAGGCGCGTCGCGGCGTCGCGCGTCATCGCGCCGAACTCGACGGTGCCGAAGATGCCGAACGCGAGGAAGATGCCGAGCAAGAAGCCCACGTCGCCGAGGCGGGTGACGAGAAACGCCTTCACGCCGGCGGCGGCGGCGGCCGGCCGCGTGAACCAGAACGCGATCAACAGGTAGCTGCAGAGCCCCACGCCCTCCCACCCGATGAACATCACCACCAGGTTGTCGGCGAGAACAAGCGTGAGCATCGACGCCATGAACAGGTTCAGATAGGCGAAGTACCGCGCGAACCCGTCGTCGTCCCCCATGTACCCGACGGAGTAGATGTGGATCAGCGCGCCCACGCCGGTGACCACGAGCACCATGACGACCGACAGCGGGTCGACGAGTAGCCGCATCGGGACGGCGACCGGGCCCGCCGCGAACCACCGGTAGAGATCCACCTCGACGTGCCGCGCGTCGGGCGGGAGCGCCGACAGCGCGCGAAGGAGCGCCAACCCGACGGCGAACGCCGCGACGACCGTCCCGCACGCCACGGCGGCGACCGGCCGGCGGCCCCACCGCTGTCCCCACAGGCCGTTCACGACCCAGCCCAGCAGGGGAAGCAGCGGGATCCAGACGGCGTAGGTCATGCCCTAGCCCCGCAGCAAATCGACGTCGTCAACGTCCACCGTCTCCCTGGTGTGAAAAATGTTTACGATGATCGCGAGGCCGATCACCACCTCGGCCGCGGCGACGACGAGTACGAAGAACACGACGACCTGACCGTCCACCCCGCCGCGCAGTCGCGCGAACGTCACCAGCGTCAGGTTGACGGCGTTCAGCATCAGCTCGACCGACATGAACACGATCAACGCCGACCGGCGCGCGAGCACCCCGACGGTGCCGAGGGTGAACAGCACCGCGCTCAGGGCGAGGTAGAACGGCGCGGGCACCGTCACCGTCGGGTTCCCCCGGCCGTCCCCGCGACGCGGGCCGCCGTCGGCTCGGCGGCACCCCCGCTCGCGGCCGTGACCACGTGTGCGCGCTTCCCGAGCGCCACGGCCCCGATCATGCCGGCCACGAGGACGATCGACGCCGCCTCGAACGGGAGCGCGTAGGCGTGAAACAGCGCGCGACCGACCTGCTGCACGGTCCCGTACGCGGCGTCGACGGGCGCGACGGGACCCCGCGCCATCGTCGCGGCGGCCACGAGCGCCGACGCCATCACCGTCCCCAGCACGGCCGCGAACCCCATCGACGGCGCGGCGCGCGGACGCGGGGCCTCTCCGGCGGTGCGCAGCAGCATGATGATGAAGACGAACAGCACCACGATCGCCCCAGCGTAGATGATCACCTGCAGAACGGCAATGAACTGGGCGTCGAGCAGCAGGTAGTCGACCGCCAGGCTCATCAGCACCAGGAGCAGCGCCAACGCGCTGTGCACAGGCTGGCGTGCCGCGATGACGCCGACCCCGCCGGCGACGCCGAGCACCGCCGTGATCGTGAACAGCACCGCCTCCACCAGCACGCCCCCCATGGTGACGCGTCGTGCCTGCACCGTCCGGACCGACCCCTTCGCCGTCGTCGCGAGACGCCGGCGAGGGGGTTAGACCTCGCGGTGCGGATCCCGGCCGGATTCGCCGGGGTACGATTCCTGCAGACGATCCTTCGTGTAGATCAGCGACTCGCGGGTGTACCCGCTCAACTCGTACTCGTGCCCCAGCACGATCGCCCCCGTCGGGCACGCCTCCTCGCACATCCCGCAGAAGATGCAGCGGAGCATGTTGATCTGGAAGTCCTCCGCGTATCGATCGCCCTTCGAGTGGGGCGCGAGTGGGTCGTTCTCCGCCGCTTTGACGTAGATCGACTGGCTCGGGCACACGATCACGCACAACTCGCACCCGACGCACCGTTCCATCCCGTCCGCGAACAGCGTCAGATAGTGGCGCCCCTTGAACCGCGGCTGGACCGTCGTCTTCTGCTCCGGGTACCGGATCGTCACCGCGGGACGGAAGAAGTATCGGCCGATGATGGCCAGGCCCGACACCATCTTCCAGGCCTGCCCGAGACGCTGGCGCACGGTCTCCGCCATGCTACCTCCCTCCCCGCCAGACGATCAGCCCGGCCGTCAGAGCGAGGTTCAGGATGCCGAGCGGGATCAGCACCTTCCACCCCAGCCCCATCAGCTGATCATAGCGCAGCCGCGGCAGCGTGGCGCGCACCAGAATGAAGAAGCAGACGATCACGAACACCTTGATCAGAAACCACAGGATCGGCGGCAACCACGGTCCCTGCCAGCCGCCGAGGAACAACGTGGTGACGAGCGCGCTCATCGTAATGATGCCGATGTACTCGGCCAGGTAGAACATCGCGAACTTGAACCCGCCGTACTCCGTGTGAAACCCCGCGATCAGCTCCTGCTCCGACTCCGGCAGGTCGAACGGGGCGCGGTTGGTCTCCGCGAATGCGGCGATCATGAACAGGATGAACGCGAGCGGCTGCTGGACGATGAACCAGAGGTGGGATTGCGCGCGCACGATGTCCGTGAGGCTGAGCGAGTTCGCGACGAGCACGACCCCGAGCACGCCCAGGCCCAGCGTCAGTTCGTACGAAATCACCTGCGCGCTGCTGCGCAGCCCGCCGAGAATCGCGTACTTGTTGTCGGAGGCCCACCCGCCGAGGATGATCCCGTAGACGCCGACGCTGCTCGCCCCGAGCACGAGCAGGATCGCGACATTCACGTCGGCGACGTACAGCGCGATCTCCTGGCCGAACAGGTGGATCGGCGGTGCGACGGGGATGACGGCATACACGAACAGGGCCGCGACGGCGGAGATGAGCGGCGCGATCTGATAGACCAGCGGGTCGGCCCCGGCCGGGATGAAGTTCTCCTTGAAGATCAGCTTGATGCCGTCCGCGAGCGGTTGGAACAGCCCGAGCGGGCCCACGCGGTTCGGGCCGACGCGCAGTTGGAACTTCGCGAGCAGCCGGCGCTCCAGCAGTGTGACGTACGCGAACGCGGTCAGCACGCCCACGAGGAAGACGAGGCTCCGGACCGCGTCGATCAGCAGCGTCAGCGCCATCCGGCCGCTCCTGGCCGTCCGTTCACGCGCCGCCCCCGACCGGACGCAGGGTCACCGCGACCGGCCCGCGCTCGTCCTGCAACACCGACGCCGGCGCGCTCTCGTACCCGCGCGGCACGTACGCGTGCCCCGGGTGCAGCCCGGGAAGCGCACGGACCGCGAGGCGGAGCGCCGCGCGCGGCGAACGCACCTCGCACACCGTGCCCTCCGCGATGCCCAAGCGCGCTGCGTCGTCCGGGTGCAGGCCGACGAACGGCTCGCCAGCCTGGCCCCGAATGCCCGGGCAGCGCAGCGCCAACGTGCCGCGATCGAACAGCCGCGTCCCGACCACGAGCGCGAGCGCGCCGTTCCCCGCGGCCCCCGGCGCCGCGACGTCGTGCCCGCCGGCCTGCGCCCCGAGGGGCACCGGCCGCGGCGGTGCTAGGCGCGCGTCCTCAACCCATCCGGGGACAAGCCTGGCGATCTCCGCGGAGACCGCCTCCCACGAGGCGAACGTGAGCTCGCTTCCAAGCCGCTCGGCGATCGCGGAGAAAATCTGACCGTCCGACCGGGCGGTACCGGGAGCGCTCACTGCGGCGTCCTGGCGCTGCACCCGTCCCTCGATGTTGCCCACGGTACCGGCCGTCTCCGCGTACGACAGCACCGGGAGGACGACGTCCGCGGACGCGGCGCTCCGGGTCAGGAACACCTCGTGGACGACGAGCAGACCGAGGCCGCGGCGGGCCTCCTCCCATGCGCGCGCGTCCGGGTAGTCCGTCGCCGGGTCCGCGCCCACCACGTAGAGCAACTTGAGCGCGCCGCGTCGCGCAGCCTCGAGCATGCCGCGCGTGGTCAGCCCAGCGGCCGCGGGCACCGGCCGTCCCCATACGGCCTCCACCGCCGCACGGGCGTCCGCGTCGCCGATCGGACGGTATCCGGGCAGCATGTCCGGCACCAGGCCGAGCACCTGCGCCCCGCCACTGTTGGCGCCGCCACGGAGCAGCCCGATCTGAACCGCGGGGAACGTGTCGCGGAGCGCCTCGGCCGCCGCCAGCACCGCTGCGCCGTCGGGCCGCTCCACGGCCGTACGGCCGAGCAGGACCAGCGGCCGCGATGCCTTCGCGAGCGCCTCGGCCGCTTCTCGGAGACGACCGGCCGGTGCGCCCGACCTCGCGGCTACTTCCGCCGCGTCCCGCCGCCCCGCCAGCGCTCCGAGCAGGGCGGCTTCGGCGCCCCACCGGTGCGTCAGCGAGTGGGTCGCCCAGCGGGCGACCTCCAGCTCCCACGGGTTCAGAATCACGAGGCGCGCGCCGCGATCCACCGCCTTCTTGACGCGCAGCCACACGATCGGGTATTCCTCGGTGAGATCGCAGCCGACGAGCACGATCGCGTCCGCACGCTCGACGTCCGCGATCGACCCGGGCAGCCCCCAGGGGGCAGACGACACCGGCAACGGGTCGGCCGTGTCCGTGCGGAAATCGATCGTGTTGGTACCGACGAGACCCCGGAACAACCGGAGCAGCAGGTAGTTGTCCTCGTTCGTGGACCGCGCACCGCCGATCACGCCGACCGCGTCCGCAGGGGTCTCCCGCAATGCGCCGGCGATGCGGTCGAGCGCTTCCTCCCACGTCGCCTCGCGGAGCGCACCGTCGTCGCGCACGAGCGGCGCCGTCAGGCGCTCGGGGCTGTGGACGAACTCGTACCCGAAGAACCCCTTGTCGCACAGCCAGACGTCGTTGACCTCCGGATGCTCCCGGGACCGGGTCCGGTCGACGGTGTTGTCGCGCACGTTCAGGGTCGTGGCGCACCCGCACCCACAGTGCGGGCAGATGCTCTTGACCGCACGGTTGTCCCACGGCCGCGACCGGAACCGGTACGTGGCGCTCGTCAGCGCTCCGACCGGGCAGATCTCGATGGTGTTCCCGATGAACTTGCTCTGGACCGGCGCCATCTGGGGTGTTGCGATCTGGCTGTGGTACCCCCGCTCGAAACCCTGGAGCGCGTCGTCGCCGGCGACGATCTCGCCGAAGCGGACGCAGCGCCAGCAGAGGATGCACCGCTCGCGATCGAGCACCAGGGTCGGCCCCATCCGAAGATGTTTGCGGTACGTCCGCTTGACCTCGACGAACCGGCTCTGCCCCGACCCGAACTTGAGCGTGTTGTCTTGCAGCGGGCACTCCCCGCCCTTGTCGCAGATCGGACAGTCGAGCGGGTGGTTGATCAGCAGCAGCTCCAGAATCGACCGTTGTCCGGCCCGCGCCTTCTCGGAGACGGTGTGGACGACCATCCCGTCGCCCGCCTCCTGCGTGCACGAGGTGGCGAGCTTCGGCATCTTCTCAACCTCGACGAGGCAGACCCGGCACGCGCCCAGCGGCGCCATCCGGTCATGGTAACAGAACGTCGGGATCTCGATGCCGGCCTGCTTGGCCGCCGTGTAGATGGTGGTCCCCTTCGGCACGACGACCTCGCGCCCATCGATCGTCAGGCGAACCGTCGTCACCGGAGGTGCGCTGCTCATCGGGAAGGCTCCTTTCCGTCCGTCACGCGGACCCGCCGGCCGCGACCGGTGCGGGCGCGACGTCGCAGGTCCCGGTCCTAATGTGCTGGACGTACTCGTCGCGGAAGTACCGGAGCGACGCACGAAGAGCCGGCGGCACGCTCTCGCCGAGCGCGCACAGACAGATGCCCGTCATCTGCTGGGCGACGTTGTCCATCAGCTCCAGGTCTTCCATGCGGCCGTGCCCCTCAAGGATGCGGTCCAGGATCTGACTCAGCCAGATCGTCCCCTCCCGGCATGGCGTACACTTGCCGCATGATTCGTCCCGGTAGAATTCGATCGTCCGCCGGATCACCGCGGGGATGCACGTGGTGTCGTCCATCACGATGATCGCGCTCGAGCCGAGCATCGACCCCAACTTGGCCAGCGAGTCGAAGTCCGCCGGCGTGTCGAGGTGTTCCGCGGTCAGGATCGCGGCCGACGACCCGCCGGGGAACACCGCCTTAAAGGTCCGCCCAGGACGCATCCCGCCAGCGTGTTCGAAGATGATCTCCCGAAGCGGCGTCCCGATCGGCAGCTCCTTCACCCCGGGCCGCGTCACGTGCCCCGACACCGAGTACAGGATCGGCGGGCCGTAGGCCTTGTACCCGTCCACCCCGAGCCGCACGATGTGCGGGATGTGGGCCATCGTCTCCGCGTTGTTGAGCACGGTCGGCCGGTCGTACAGCCCGCGCACGGCCGGGTAGTACGGCGGCTTGACCCGCGGCTCGCCCCGGCGTCCCTCGAGGCTCTCGAGCAACGCGGTCTCCTCCCCGCACTCGTAGGACCCGGCGCCCCGGTGGATCACAACGTCCAGATCGAACCCGGTCCCGAGGATGTTCTTGCCGAAGAAGCCGCGGCCGTACGCCTCGGCGAGCGCCCGGCTCAGCCGGGCGTGCCCGAGGAACATCTCGCCGCGGACGTAGATGAACGCCTTGTGCACCCCGTTGGCGTACGAGGAGATCAACACGCCCTCGAGGATCTGGTGGGGATCGCCTTCGATCAGCGTGCGGTCTTTGAACGTGCCGGGCTCGCCCTCGTCGGCGTTCACCACGAGGTAGCGCACCTCGCCCTCACGCTTGGGTGTGAGCCTCCACTTGCGGCCGGTTGGGAAGCCGGCACCGCCGCGGCCGCGCAGCCCGGAGCCCTCGACCAGCGCCACGATGTCGTCGGGCGTCAGCTCCTTGAGCGCCCGCGTCGCACCCGCGTACCCGCCCGTCGCCAAGTACGCCTCGACGGCCTCGCGGCCTGGCTGTCCAACGTACCTCATGAGCAGCGGTGCCGGCATCTCAGCGCAGCCTCTCGAGCAGCTCGTCGATCGCGGCCGCGGTCACACGGGGGTGCCGGGTCGTGTCGGCCAGCAGCACCGGCGCCTCCTCGCACGCCCCGAGGCACTCCACGCCCTCGACAAGCACCCGCCCGTCCGCCGTCGTCTCCCCGGGCGTCACGCCCAGCCGCTGACACAGGTGATGCAGTACCTCCTCGGCGCCGTTTAGGTAACACGACAGATTCGTGCAGACGCGCACCTTGTGCCGGCCCACCGGCTTGGTGAAGAACATCGTGTAGTAGCTGGCGACAGAGGTCACCTCGGTCGTCGTCAGACCGAGGGCGTCGGCGACGTCCTCCATCGCCTCCGGGGTGAGGTAGCCGACCTGGTCCTGCGCCGCGTGGAGCGCGGGCAGCAGCGCCGATTGGGCGCGCGGATACAGCCCGCGCAGCCGCGCGATCTCCGCAAGCGTCTCGCCCGAGAGCACGCGCACAGTCACCGGTCGATGTCTCCCAGCACGATGTCGATACTGGCGATCGCGACGACGACGTCCGCGAGCGGCCGTCCTACGACCATGGCCGGCAGTGTCTGCAGATTGTAGAACGACGGCGCGCGCACGTGCACGCGCACGGGCTTGTTGCTCCCGTCGCTGACGACGAAGTAGCCCTTCTCGCCGCGGGGCGACTCCGTGGCCACGTAGCTCTCGCCAGCCGGGGGGTGCATCCCTTCGCTGACGAGCTTGAACTGGTGGATCACCGCCTCCATGCTCCGCGCGAGCTCTGCGCGCGGGGGCAGCGCGACCTTGCGGTCGTTCACGATCACCGGCCCGTCCGGCAGACGGTCCAGCGCCTGCAGCGCGATGCGCCGGGCCTGGCGCATCTCCTCCATCCGTACCAGGTAGCGGGCGAACGCGTCACACCCGGTCTGCACCGGCACGTCGAACTCGAACTCGTCGTACCCGCCGTACGGCAGGACCTTGCGGATGTCGTGCGCCACGCCGGAGCCGCGGAGCACCGGCCCGGTCCCCCCAAGCGCGATCGCGTCCTCGCGCGAGAGAAGCGCCACCCCCTCGAGGCGCCCGCGCCAGATCAGGTTGTCCGTGAGCAGACGGTCGTACTCGTCCAGCCGGGCGGCGATCCCGTCGACCCATTTCCGCGCCGCAGCCTCAAACCCGTCGGGGATGTCCTCGGCGACGCCACCGACCCGGAAGTACCCTGGCATCATGCGCTGTCCCGAGATCATCTCCGACAGATCAAGGAAATGCTCGCGATCTTGAATGCAGTAGAGGAAGACGCTGCTGAGGTTGAGATCCATCCCGCCCGCGCCGAGGTAGATCAGGTGGCTCGCGATCCGGTTCATCTCGCACATCAAGATCCGGATGTACCGCGCCCGAGGCGGCGGCTCGATCCCGAACAGGCGCTCCACCGACTGGTACAGCGCCATCTCCTCGTTGTAGTTGGCCAGGTACTCGATCCGATCCACCAGGGTGACGTTCTGGTGGTAGGTACGGGTCTCCATCTCCTTCTCGATCCCGGTGTGGAGATATCCCATCACGGGCGTGCACTTGCGGACGATCTCGCCTTCGAGCTCGAGCACCAGCCGCAGCACGCCGTGCGTGCTGGGGTGCTGCGGGCCCATGTTGATCGTCAGCGTCTCGGTCGTCGTCAACTCGTCACCCGGGCACGGGCGGCGTCTCGCCGCCGGACCCCGACGGACTTCCGGGCGGGAAGTAGGGAATGATCTCGCTCGGCACCTTCGGCGTGTGACCCTTGAACTGCACCGGCTCCTCGAACAGCGCGTAATCCCGCCGGAGCGGGTGCCCCTCCCAGTCGTCCGGCATCAGGATCCGGCGCAGATCGGGGTGGCCGTCGAACACGACCCCGTACATGTCGTAGACCTCGCGCTCGGGAAACCCGGCGCCGGGGTAGATCGCGGCCGCACTCGGCAGGCGTGGCGGGTCGCCGGCGGCGCGCGCCTTCACGGTGAGGCGATCGGCGCCGCCCGCGCGGCCGAGCAGGTACAGGACCTCGAACCGAGGCTCCGTCGGCAGGCGGTCCCACGCGGTGACGTCCACGCAGGTGTCGAGCCCCAGGCGGTCGCGCGCGACGCGCAGCACCTCCAGCAGCAACTCGGCAGGCACCAGCACGACCGCGCGCCCCCGCTCCTCGTGGGCGGTCACCCGGTCCCACGGCACGTGGTTGCGCAACCGGTCGAGAATCGACGTCTCACCCACGGAGATCGCCGGCCTAGGTTACGCGCGCCGCGGCGCCGCTCTGCTGAATCTTCCGTTGGAGAAGCTGCAGGCCGTGGAGCAGCGCCTCGGGCCGGGGTGGGCAACCGGCGACGTAGACGTCCACCGGCACGATCTTGTCCACGCCTTGTACCACCGCGTAGTTATTGTACAAGCCGCCCGAGCTCGCACAGTCGCCCATCGAGATGACCCACTTGGGCTCCA
The DNA here is from genome assembly GCA_035295165.1 of bacterium. Lineage (NCBI taxonomy): Bacteria > bacterium. The sequence continues at coordinate 36,943 of DATGJN010000035.1, read as the reverse complement.
GCATTTGGTCGTAGATGTGGCGGAGCACCGGCGCCATCTTCTGGCTGACCCGGCCGGCAACGATCATAAGGTCGGACTGCCTCGGGGACGCCCGAAAGAGCTCAGAGCCAAACCGGGAGATGTCGAACCGCGGAGCGGCCGCGCACATCATCTCGATCGCGCAGCACGCCAGCCCGAACTGGGCCGGCCACACCGAGTTGCCGCGCGCCCACGCGATCAGCTTGTTCACGGTGGTCGTGAGCACGTTGCGCTCGACGTCCCGTTCGGAGGCGATCATTCCCATTGCAGCGCCCCCCGCCTGACGACGTACAGGTACCCAACGACGAGGATTGCAAGGAACGCGAACATCTCACCCAGGCCGAGACGCCCGAGTTCCCGGACCAGAACGGCCCAGGGGTACACGAACACGACCTCGACGTCGAACAGGATGAACAGCATCGCAACGACGTAGTAGCGGCTCGGGACCCGTTCGTGCGCGCTCCCCACCGGCCAGACGCCGGACTCGTAGGGGAGCGATTTCTCCAGGCTCGGCCGCCGCGGCCCCAGGAGCAAGTGCAGCCCGAGCACCGTGGCGGCGAGCAAGACGGCGAGCACCAAATGGACGAGTACGGGGACGTATCCCGACATGTCACCCTCTCGAACGGTAGCCGCACACGGCCGCCCCGCCTGCGGCCCCGAAATCCGCGCGCAGCCGGCCGCTCCTGCTCACTCCATCAATGATTGCAGAAGGGCCTCACCGTGTCAACGACGTGGCGCGGACCCTGGACCTCCGTCGGGGGCGTCGTGTTGCGCTGCGCGGCAGCGCGAACGCGACGACGCGGCGCCGCCGCCGCGGCGCCGGCTTCGGCCTGGCGACGACCCACTTCGGGCTCGATGCAGCCGGGGCACGGCGGGCGAGCAGCCGTTTGACGTCTGCCAGGGGGAGACGTCGAGTTCTGACGAGGTGGGCGGCGCGCTGGAGTCGTTCCACGTCGTCCCATGAATAGAGGGCGCGGGCGCCACGGCGTCCGCGGCGCGGGGCGATGCCCGACGCCCGCCAGCGTGCAAGCGTTCCGAAGGACAACCCGGTGAGCCGCGAGACAATCGCCCGCGGGAGCACCGGCGACTCCAGGTCACGCATTGAAGGCCTCCAGCACTGAGTGGACCGGGCAACACGAGTATAGCAATCGGCACGGAGCCGGGGTATCGTTCAGTCGATTCGGTCGATGCCGGCCCCAGGGCGCCCGATGGACCCTCGGGCGCGGCCGGCCCGTCCCACGCGGTCAGAGGCGATCGGCCCTGACGATGACCCAACGGTGGACAAATCGCACCTGCCCGTCGACGATCGCCGGCGACATTCCGGCGAGGTCACCCGGCTGGGAGGCGACGAGCATCTCCCGAACCTGCCGGGCGACGTCGGGGGGAGTACCGGAGAGCCGACACCACTCGGCAAACTCTCGAGGCTCCGTGCCACCCTCCACGGCGACGGGCTGCAACCCGGCCGCCACCAGGAGTGCCCGGAGGCCGCTCGGGCTATGGAGTTCGACGTGGGCGGGGTCGCGCAGCCGCTCGATCGCGTTCTGCCGTGCCCGCACCGCGTCGTCCTCGGCACCGACCAGGTCGCCGAGCGCCACGCGCCCGCCGTGCGCGGTGACGCGGGCCATCTCGCCGAGCACCTGCGCGGGCTCGCCGAAGTGGTGGAGCGCCGACGTGCACGTGACGAGCGAAAATGTCCCGTCCGGAAACGGCAACCGCTCCGCGGCGCCTTGCACCATCGACACGGTGCCGTTCGGACCGATCCGACGGCGGGCCTCGCGCAGCATCGCCATCGTCAAATCGAGCCCGACCGCCAACCGGACGTGAGTCGCGAGAGCCGCGAGCAGGGCGCCCGGCCCACACGCCACGTCGAGCGCGCGCTCGTGGGATCGCGGCGCCGTGAGCCGCAACAGCGCCTCGTTCTGCGTCTGGCGCGCGCCGATCCGGCTCGCGGCGTACTGCGCCGCGGTCTGCGTGAACCGCGCCTCGTTCGTGCGCCGGGTGTCGCCGCTCACGGCTGGTTCGCGCTCGGAGGGGTCCCCGGCGCGCTCACGGCAGCGGCGTCATCGTCCTGACGCGGCCGGCGAAGGTCGCGACCTCGGCGTACCCCGCCGCCCTGGCGATCGCCGCGGCGCGATCGAAATCCTTACCGACGTCCTCGGGGACGTGGGCGTCGGAGTTGATGAGCGTCGGGACGCCCGCGCGCCGGCACGCGCGAAGAAACTCCGGCGCGGGATAGATCTCGCCCACCGGCTTTCGCCATCCGGCGGTGTTGATCTCTGCGCACACGCCAGCCTTGGCGAACGCGGACGCCGCGGCCATGTAGAGGTCGCCGATATCGGCGGACGGCCGAAAGCCGCACACCTTGATGACGTCCGCATGCCCGATGAAATCGAACAAGCCGGTTTCCGCAGCCTGCGCGATGAGCTGGAAGTATTGACGGTAGGCGCCCAGGACGTCATGCCGTTGCCATTCGTCGGCTCGGGACAGGTTGTCGAACCCCCACCAGGCCCCCGCGCCATCCGCGGGGGGCAGCCAATGCACGGATCCGATCGCGTAGTCCCACGGGTACGTCCGCAGCAGCCGCTCGAGCTCGCGCTCATACCCCGGGAGGAAATCCCACTCCAACCCGATCTTGACCGGCAAACCGGCGGACCGGGCGCTCTCGATCAGCCGGATGTAACTCTCCAAGTGCTCGGTGCACTGCTCGTCGATCCACCCGTCCACAACCCCGCGCGGAGGGTACATCTTCCGGCACTCCCTGAAGCGGTGCGGATGCTCACTGAACCCGATCTCGCTCAACCCGGACGCGCGCGCCTGCTCCACGAACCGGCCAAGCCACTCGAGCGTCCACGGACCGCGTTCGAGATGCATGTGGTAGTCGGCACGCACGACACGCCCTCCTGGTAGCCCGCGCCTAGTCCGCGCGGGCGGTCCGCACGCGGCCCGCGAACGTCGCGGCGGCGGGATGATCGCTCTGCAGCAGATCCCGCGCGACGGCCTCGGTGTCGTAGGGCACGCGCACGATCTCGCCCTGCCAGCGGCCGTCCCGCAGCGTGAGCATGGCCCACGCAGGTTTCGCCACGCCGTCGAACGGGAGCCCCACGCTCCCGACATTGACGACCACGGCGTCGCCGACCTCGCGCACATATGCCTTGTGGATATGGCCGTAGGCGAGAGCGCGCGTCTGCGCCTGCGCCAACATGTCGGCCAGCATCTCCGCGGGCGCGTCGGGATTGACCGACACCATGGTGCTCGTGGGCGTCGCGTGAACGATCACGAGCGGCGGTCCCCCGGCCGGCTCGATGCGGTGGGACATCGGCAGGACTCGCAGATACGCGAGGTCCTCGCTTCCCAAGCGACGACGCGCCCAATCCCGGACCGCGTGGAGAGGCGGCGGCGCTTCGAGCGCGTCGACCCCTCCGACGAGCCACTGGTCCGTGTTGCCCACGACGGTGGGATAGCCGAGCGCCCGCAGCGCCTCCATCGCCTCTCGCGGCCGTGGCCCACCGAGCGCGAGGTCCCCTCCGTTGACGATCTCGTCGAACGGCCCGCGCGCGCGCACAGCCGCCAACACGGCCTCCAGGGCGCGGACGTTGCCGTGGACATCGGAGATGATCGCAACACGCATCGGGCCAGCCCTCCCCAACTAGATAACGTCCCCCGCGCCCCTCGACGGCGCGTCGAACACCGCCTGCAGGAACCTTGCAATGATGCGGGCCGTGGCGCCCCACACCGCCTCGCCTCCGACCGCGTAAAAGTGGACGACTCGAGACCGCCCGCTCCGCTCCCAGACCTCGGTCCGCGTGGTGTGGGGATCCAACAGCACTTCGATCGGCACTTGAAGCACCGCCCGTACCTCGCGCGCGCTCAGGCGCAACCGGCTCGGAGACGCGATGACGCCAGCGAACGGGGTGACCGCAAACCCAGACACGGTGATCACTTCCTCGTCGAGACGACCGAGGACGTCGACGTCCGCGGCAGGCACCCCGATCTCCTCGAACGTCTCGCGCAGCGCGGCTTCGAGCGGGGTCTCGCCTTCCTCGAGGCCGCCGCCCGGAAACGAGATCTGTCCGCCGTGGCGCTCGAGCGTGTCGGTGCGCTTGGTCAGGAGTATGGCCGCACCGTCGGGCGAGGCGACCAACGGCATGAGGACGGCGGCACGGCGGGTGCCGGGCTGGGGCGTTCCGCGCCGGGCCTCCCGGTGCGCGAGCGTCTTCCGGACGTGCGCCCGAAACATCTCCGGATCATGCAACACGTCCTGCACCCGCACCGGCTGCTCTCGCGATCCCGTCACGAACACCTCCCGAACGATGCCATCATACCACACGCGATGCGGGTCGAACCCGATGCGCCACGCGTCCGCGGCCCGGCCGTGGAGAGGAACTCGCCCGCGCTATAGCGTATAATGACGGGGGTTTCGAGTTCGTTGAAGGAGGCACGCGAGAATGACTTACGTCATCACGGAGCCGTGCATCGGCACGAAAGACCGCTCGTGCGTCGAGGTCTGCCCCGTCGACTGCATTCACCCCAAAGCCGATGAGGATCAGGGGGAGACCCATCTGTACATCAACCCGGAGGAGTGCATCGACTGCGGCGCGTGCGAGTCGGTGTGTCCGGTCACGGCGATCTTCGCGGAGGGCGACGTGCCCGACCAGTACAAGACGTACGTTGAAGAGGGCGCCGACCACTACAAGTTGAGCAAGGAAGAGTTCCAGGCGAAACACGGGCACGTCTAACGCCCGGCCGGTTTTGCGCGCACGTGAAGCGGGGGCCCCTCAGTGGGACCCCCGCTTCACGTGTGCCGCTTCGTGCCGATGGCCGCGGATCCGCGCTACTGTCCCGCTGCCCCGGCGCGCGCCGTCGCGAGGACTTCCCGTGCGATCGCAACCGCCCGCTCCACGTCCGCCTGGCTGACGTCCAGATGGGTAACCGCGCGAATGCGCGTGCGCGTGCTTGCCCCCATCCGGACGCCGCGCGCCAGTAACCGGTCAACGACCTCCTTCGCGGTGAGCCCGGTCGCCGCCACGTCGAAGAACACGAGATTGGTCTCCACGTGCGCGATGTCGATCGCAACACCCGGGATCTCCGCGAGTCCCCGCGCCAGGATCTTCGCGTTCGTGTGATCCTCGGGCAGTCGCTCGACGTTGTGGTCCAGTGCGTACACGCCCGCGGCGGCGATGATCCCCGCCTGCCTCATGGCGCCGCCGAACAGGTGCTTGTAGCGGCGAGCCTCCTTGATGAACTCGCGGTCGCCCGCGACGAGCGCGCCGACCGGACAGCCGAGGCCCTTGGTCAGACAGAACGTGACGGAGTCGTAGCCGCGCGCGTGTTCGTGCGCCGGGACTCCCGTCGCCGCCGCTGCGTTCATGATGCGCGCGCCGTCCAGGTGGGTGCGCAGGTTGTGGCGGTGCGCCGTCTCGGCGACGGCGCGGAGCCGTTCGAGCGGCCACACCGTCCCGCCGCCGAAGTTCGCGGTCTGTTCGACGCAGACGAGGCGGGTACGGGCACAGTGCGGATCGTCCTTGCGGATCGCGTTGACGACCTGCTGCTCCGTAAACACCCCGCGCACGCCGTCGAGAGGGTACACCATCGCCGCCGACAGCAACGCCGTCCCTCCCACCTCGGACGTCATGATGTGGGCTGTTCGCTCGAGCACGACCTCGTCGCCGGGCTTCGTGTGCATCTTCACCGCGATCGCGTTGGCCATCGTGGCCGACGGGAGATACAGCGCCGCCTCCTTGCCGAGGAGCGCGGCCACGCGTTCTTGGAGGAGGTTCACGGTCGGGTCTTCCTGCCGTTGCTCGTCGCCCACCGGCGCCTGCGCCATGAACGCCCGCATCGCCGCCGACGGGCGGGTCGCGGTGTCACTGGAAAGATCGATCAACGTCGTCACGCCTGCCTCCTTGTCGCTCGATCAACCTCGCCGAGGGATCGCGCACCTCGGGTGGCCCGGGCGACGCCCGTCCCGGGGATGACGCTCGCCTGCGCTCCCGGCGGTCCGCGCGCGAGACGTTCCCCGATCGCGAGCGCGGGGCCGCCCGGAAATAAACGGCGCCCGCCTCGAACGGACTCCCGGTCCGCGGTTTCTCCATGCCCGAGGGCGACACCTCCCGCTGACAGTGCGCCTGGGAGCCCCGACGACGACGGCCTGGTGAACGTGGAGGGTCGACCATGAGAGGGTTCTGCGGTCCGGCACCCTGGCCGCGATTCCGGAGGCGGCCCTTCATCCCCCTTCATCCATAGTAAGGTCTAATAGTACACTATGAACTGTGATTTCTTTGCCAAGTCGGAAACCCTTTGCTACAATGCTGTGCGAGGCGGCCGCCCATGACCTCAACAACGCGGAGTGAGATTCTCTCGTTGATCAAGCGGCACGGTCCCCTGACCGTGCAAGAGCTCAGCCGGCGGCTTGGGATCACGCCGATGGGCGTGCGCCAACATTTGGCGATCCTCGAGCGCGACGGGCAGCTGCGGTCCGACGGGATCCGACGCGGTCAGGGTCGACCCAGCCGCGTATACAGCATCACCCTGGAAGGCGACAAAGTGTTTCCCCGCACGTACGAGGAAGTTGCAACCTCCCTCCTCGAAGATGTCCGTGTCCTCGACGGTGACGCCAAGATCGACGCGCTGTTCGAGCGGCGGCGCAAGCGCGAGCTCGAGCAGTACCGCGCCCTGATGGCGGGCAAGGACCTGCGGGACCGCGTGACCGTCCTCGCAAAGGTCCGTGACGAGGAAGGCTATCTCGCGGAGTGCGAGGAGCTCGACAAAGACACGTTCGTGCTCATCGAGCACAACTGCCCGATCCGCCTCGTCGCGGACGCGCATCGGCAGGTGTGCGCGTGCGAGCTGGCCCTGTTCTCCGAGGCGCTCGGCGCTGACACGACACGGACCGAACACATTCTCGCGGGGGCGCCGCGGTGCCGGTACGTGATCACGAGGCCCCGGGAGCCTCGACGAAAGACATGACGCCGCCCGGGCACCCGGGCGGTAGGGACCGACATCGGAACGGAGGGACAGCCGTGGCGACGCTCACCTACTACGGGCACTCCGCATGGGCACTCGAGACCAAGGGGACCACAGTGCTCATCGATCCGTTTCTCACGGGCAACTCCCTCGCCCCCGTCGCTGCGACCGACCTCCGCCCGTCTTTCATCGTGTTGACGCACGCGCACGGCGATCACTACGGCGACACGGTCGAGCTGGCTAAGCGCACCGGCGTCACGGTGATCGCCAACTTCGAGATGGTCAACTACGCGCAGAAGCAGGGCGTGGCGAACGCCCACCCGCTGCACATCGGAGGCGCCCACACGTTCCCGTTCGGCCGGGTGAAACTGACCGTGGCATTCCACGGTTCGTCGTTTCCTGACGGCACATACGGCGGGATGCCCGCGGGCGTCCTGTTCGAGGTTGAGGGGAAACGCGTATACGACGCCGGGGACACGGCATTGTTCTCCGACATGCGCCTGATCGGCGAGAACGGGTTGGACGTGGCGCTGCTGCCGATCGGCGATAACTTCACGATGGGACCGGAGGACGCGGCCAAAGCCGCGAAGTTCCTGGGCGCCCGCACGGTGATCCCGCAGCACTACAACACGTGGCCGATTATCGCGCAGGACCCACAGCAGTTCAAGCGCCTGGTCGAGTCGTCCACGGAATCGACCGTCGCGGTCTTGAAGCCGGGGGAACGCTTCGAGATCCGTTAATCGCGAGCCGGAGCGCGACGCTGGCGGCCTATCGCTCGTACCAGAGGGTCTGCGGGCGGAGGTTTCGGGAGATCCCGAGCTGGGTGGCCATCAGCGCGGTCCACGAGAGAAATCCCTCGACCATGGTGAGCGCCTCGTCCTCGACCTCGTCGGGATCGAGCGATGACTGTTGGGCGTTGCCGAGCAGGTCGCCGAGCCCGCCGCAGAACGTACGGACGTCGCGGAGGAGTTCGGTCGCGACGCGCCGCGTGACGTCTCCCACGGTCGGTGACCGACCCGCCGTCGAGCGAAGCCGCGCGCTCTGGGCCGTGGACCACTCCGCCAGGTCGTCGAGGGCGTAGATGGCTTCTCCCGGACCGCGCTCGACGACCACGGCAACGAATCCCTGGCACGCCCGCCACACCTGGCGGATCAGGCTCGCCAAGAACCGCTTCTCGTATGTCGTGAACCCTTTCGTCTGCTTCGGCACCGGCCCCTCGAGCGTGAACGACCTACGTGCCTTGGCCTTCGACGCGACTCAACGGGGCTCCTGTGGGGCAGGGCGCCCGTGACGACGCTACACGAAATCCTCAGGCACGTTGGCGAGGCGCCCCAGGTGCCGTTTGCGCCCGCGCCTTTCCAGCGCGACGCGCTCTCGGCGATGGCGCGGGGCGACGTCCTCGTGTCCGCGCCAACCGGCAGCGGCAAGACATGGATCGCCGAGCAGTACGTCGCAGAGACGCTCGGCAACGCCGCTACGGCCGGGGTCGCGCCGTCCCGGGTCTGGTACACAACGCCGCTCAAGGCCCTGTCGAACCAGAAGTTCCGAAAGTTCCAAACCCTCTTCGGCGACGCCGCCGTCGGCCTGCTCACCGGCGAGCGCCGCGTCAACGCGCGCGCGCCGGTACTGGTGGCGACGACGGAGATCTTGCGGAACGTCCTCTACGACGCGCGCGGCGGGGAAACGCCGCCCGCCGCGGTTGTGCTTGACGAGGCCCACTACCTGTCCGATCCGGAACGCGGGACGGCATGGGAGGAGATCATCCTGTTGGCGCCGCGTGAGGCCCGCCTTCTGCTGCTCTCGGCGACAGTTCCGAACGCCGCCGCCCTCGCGGCATGGATGAAGACGCTGCGGGGGCGGGCGCCCGAGGTGATCACACTCGAGACCCGGCCGGTACCGCTCGCATTCCTGCTGGCCGACGGCGCGGGACAGTTGCTGCCGGGCGATGCCGCGGACCAGATCCGCCCGCGCGCGAAGCACCCCCGCTGGCTGACGACCGTCACGGAGGCCCTCGACCGGCATCGCCTGACCCCGGCGATCATGTTCTTCCCGAGCCGCCGGGAATGCGATGAGGCCGCGCGGCTCCTGGGCGGGCGGCCCGCGCCCGGGGAAGCAGATCGCGCGAGGCGGATCCAGGACTGGCTCGCTCGGACGCCTCAGCTCGCCGCGCATCCCCTCCTCACCGCGCTTCGCCGAGCCGGGGTCGCGTCGCACCACGCGGGCCATCTGACGGGCTGGCGCCTCTGCGTGGAGGAGCTCCTGGAGGCCGGCCTGGTGCGTCTCGTCTGCGCCACCACGACGCTCGCCGCCGGCCTGGACGTCCCCGCCCGCACCGTGGTCCTCTCCACGCTCCACCGGCACGGCCCCACCGGCGTCGAACCGCTGACCCCGACGGAGTTCCATCAGATGACCGGCCGGGCCGGGCGGCGTGGTCGCGACACCCTCGGGATCGTGATCGTGGCGGCCGAGACCGCCAACGACGCCCGCGAAGGCCTCGCCCTCGCCTCGGCCGCATCGGATCCCGTCGTCTCGACGTTCACACCGTCCGACGCGCAGGTCCTCAACCTGCTCGTACGGGGATCGGCCGCTGATGCCGACAGCATGATGCGGCGGTCGTTCGCCGCGTTTCTGCGGGCGCCCGAGGTGGCCGCGATGCGCGCCCGGCTCGCTGCCATTCCCGCCGATCCGCTTGTCGAACGACCGTGTCGAGACCGTCTCGCGACCAGAGCGAAATTCGACGACCTGCTCGGCCGACTGCGGCGCGCCCGCCACCGGGAGGACGCTGCCGAGCAGGTCGCGCGCCTCGGCCAGGCCGTGGTCGAGATGCCCTGTACCGGATGCGGCGTCGTCGATCGGTGCCTGAAGAGTCTCGCCGACCTCGCCACGCTCGAGCGGGAACGCCGCACCGTGACGCGGGACCTCGCCGCCCTCGACCAGCCGGAGGTGGCGGAGTTTCGGGCCCGCGCCGCGATCCTCCGCGACCTCGGCTACCTTGATGCCGGCCAACGGCCCACCGACGCGGGCCGCACGGCCGCGCGCATCCGCCACCCGAGGATGCTCGTGCTCGCCGAGGCGATCCGCGGCCGGATCCTTCCGCAGAAGCCCTCCGCCCTCGCCGCCGTCGCGGGGGCGCTCGGCACCGAGCGCCTCGTCGTCCCGCGTGTCCGCACGCTCGCGCGGCCCGGCAGGCCGCCGGGCGGCCCGGGCCGGCCCGGCGGCCCCGGATGGGAACCTGGCCCCACCTCGGAGGAGGTGCGGAAGTCGCTCATCGGTCTGCGGCGCGTGGTCGCGCGCATCAACGCCGCTCGACGGGACGCGAGCCTGCCGGCGGATCCGCTGGAAGACGAGTTGACCGCGATCGGCACCCAAGCGGCCCAGGCGGCGTGGCGCGCGTCGGCCGTGGGCGCGTGGGCCGAGGAACGGCCCTGGGGGAGCATCACCGCGCGCCATCACATTCCGGACGGCGACCTGCAGCGCCTCGTGTGGCAGGCCGCGGAGATTCTCGCCCAATTGGAGGATTTACCGGGCCACCCGCTCGCGCCGTTCGCGCGCGACGGACGGGCGGCACTCCTTCGCCCCCCGATCGTGTAGCGGCAGGGACCCCCGGCGCGGCGGCGGAATCCCTTCCCGGGAGCGCTACGCTCACACAGCCGCGATGACGACTGCAACCGGTCCGCTCGCCGATCTCACGGTACTCGACCTCTCGACGATCGTTTCAGGGGGGACCGCGACCTCCATGCTCGCGGACTTCGGCGCCCGGGTGATCAAGGTCGAACACCCAAGGGCCGGCGATCCCCTTCGCTCGTGGGGCCCGTTCGCCCACGGCTGCTCCATATGGTGGAAGATCGTCTCGAGAAACAAGCGGTCCGTCACCCTCAATCTCAGCCGGCCGCGCGGCCAAGAGATCCTGGTCCGGCTCGCGGAGCGTGCCGACGTCCTCGTCGAGAACTTTCGGCCAGGCACGCTCGAACGGTGGGGACTCGGGCCCGAGCGGCTGCACGAGCGGGCGCCGAAGCTGATCGTGCTGCGCATCTCCGGATTCGGCCAGACTGGGCCGTACCGGCATCGGCCAGGGTTCGGCACGATCGCGGAGGCGATGAGCGGGCTCGTCGCGATCAGCGGGTTTCCGGAATCGCCGCCGCTCGTGCCGCCGATTCCGCTCGCCGACGAGGTCGCGGGGTTGACGGGAGCGATGGCCGCGCTGATGGCGGTCCACCACCGCCAGGCGACGGGGCGCGGCCAGGTCGTGGACGTCAGTCTCTACGAACCGCTGTTCCGAATGCTCATCCCCCACATCACGCAGTACCGGGCATTGGGGATTGAAGCGCGGCGCACCGGCAACGCGTTCCCCGACGCCGCGCCCCGCAACCTCTACCGCGCCAACGACGGCACGTGGATTGCGCTCTCCGCCACGAGCCAGCGCGTGTTCGAGCGACTCGCCTCGGCGATCGGTCGGCCGGACCTGACCGAGGATCCCCGCTTTGCTGACAACACGTCCCGGGTGCGACACCGCGAGGCGCTCGACGCGATCATCGCCGAGTGGATAGGCGGGCGCACGCAGGAAGAGGTGCTGGCCCGGCTCGAGGAAAGCGGCGCCGTCGCCGGACCGGTGTACGACGTCCCGCGCATCCTCGCGGACCCGCACATCGCCGCCCGCGGGAACGTCATCGCGGTCCCCGATGCCGACGTCGGCGCCCTGACGATGATCGGCATCGTGCCGAAGTTCTCCGAGACGCCCGGTGCGGTCCACACAACCGGCCCCGCGCTCGGCGAGCACAATCGCGAGATCTACGGCGGGTGGCTCGGGCTCACCGACGACGAGATCGCCCGGCTGACGGACGAGGAGGTCATCTGAGATGGCGCGAGCCCGTCGCATCGAATCCCGATCGCGGAGGAGCGCGGGAGGCGCTCCCCGGCGGCGCGGGGTACGCCCGACCCGTCCCGCGGCCCCGCCGTCGGGCACCGGCGCCACCCGCATGCTCGCGGAATGGGTCGCGGCCGGCCACGCGTTCCCGGACGCCACGATCGCGATGGCCCAACGGTGCGTGCTCGACTGGCTCGGTGCCGGGATCGCCGGCGCGGACCGGCCTGCGGCGCGGATCGCCGCCCGGATCGCGCGCCAAATGGGGGGCCCCGCGGAGTCCACGCTCTTGGCCGGCGGGCGCGTGGCGGCGACGGGCGCCGCCCTCGCCAATGGCGTCGCGTCGCACGCAATCGAGATGGACGATCTACACCGGGCCTCGGTGATGCATCTCGCGGTGGTCACGATTCCGGCGGCCCTCGCGCTCGGCGAGCGGGAGCGAATCTCGGGCCGGTGTCTGCTGGACGCGATCGTTTGCGGCTACGAGGTCGGGGCGCGGGTCGGCGAGGCGCTCGGCCAGCCACACTACCACTTCTGGCACACGACGGGGACCGCGGGGACGTTCGCTGCCGCGGCCGCCGGCGCGGTGGTACTCCGCCTCTCCCCGGACGCCACGCTGCACGCGCTCGGCAACGCCGGCACCCTGTGCGCGGGTCTGTGGGAGTTTCTCGCCGACGGCGCGATGAGCAAGACGCTGCACGCGGGTCGCGCCGCCGAGACGGGCGTGTTATGCGCGCTGCTCGCACGGGACGGCTTCACCGGCGCGTCGGCGATCCTTGAGGGCGAGAAAGGCGTGCTCAGATCGATGGCGGGCGGCGGCCGCCCCGAACACCTGACGGCTCGGCTCGGAGGCGCGCTGCGGATTGACGAGAACTCGTTCAAGCTGCACGCCGCGTGCGGCCACACCCACCCCGCGGTGGACGCGGCGCTCGAGCTCCGCCGGCTCGGCGTGAGGCCGTCGGAGATCGCCGCGATCCGCGTCGGCACGTTCCGGACGGCGATCGAGGTCACGGCGATCCGGGACCCGCGGAACCCTTATCAGGCGAAGTTCAGCCTGCCGTTCTGCGTGGCGCTCGCACTTGCGCGCGGCCGGGTCGGACTCGGCGAGTTCACGGAGGCGGCGATTGGCGATCCGGATCTGCGCGCCCTGGCCGACCGCGTGTCGCTGGTCGAAGAGGCGGCGTGCAACCGCGCGTTCCCCGGCCGGTGGCAGGCCACGGTGACCGTCACCCGGACGAACGGACGCCGCGAGACGGTGCGCGTCGAGGCCCCGCGGGGCACCCCGCAGAACCCAGCGTCGCGCGACGAACTGCGGGACAAGTTCGCGGGCTTGTGCGACGGACGGCTCGACCGCGCGCGCCGGGACGCGCTCGTGGACGCGGTCGATCACCTGGCCGAGGCGCCGGATGTCGCGGCGATCGCGTGGGGCAGCGATGCGAACGATCGCGGCTAGCGACGTCACCGCCGCGGTCCGCGAACTCTGCATCTCCGTGAACCACCGGATGGGCGAGGACATGCTCGCCGCGCTCCGGCGCGCGCTCGAGATCGAGGAAAGCGACGTCGGCCGGCACGTGCTCGAACGGTTGCTGGAGAACGCGCGGGTCGCGCGCGAGCAATGGTACCCGATCTGCCAGGACACGGGGCAGGCCGTGATCTTCGTCGACCTCGGCCAGGACGTCCACGTTGCCGGGGCCGATCTCGACGCCGCGATCGACGAAGGCGTGCGCCAAGGATACCGCGACGGATATCTCCGGCCCTCGGTCGTCGAGCAGCCGATCGACCGCGTTAACACCGGGGACAACACCCCGGCGATCGTGTACACGCGCATCGTGCCGGGCGATCGGATCGCGCTGGGCCTTCTCGCCAAGGGCGCCGGGTGCGACAACATGAGCCGGCTTGCGATGTTGACGCCGTCGGACGGCCGCGACGGGGCGCTGCGGTTCGTGGTCCGGGCGATCTCCGAAGCCGGCCCGAACCCGAGCCCGCCCCTGCTCGTCGGCGTGGGCATGGGCGGCACGTTCGAACAGGCGGCGCTGCTCAGCAAACGCGCGCTGCTACGAGCGGTCGGGGAGCCGAGCCCCGATCCGCGGCTTGCGGCGTTTGAGGCCGAGCTCCTGGGGCGCATTAACGACCTCGGCATCGGCCCCGGGGGATTCGGCGGGCGCGTCACCGCGCTGGCCGTCCACGTCGAGAGCCGCGCCACCCATATCGCCAGCCTGCCGGTCGCCGTCAACCTGGACTGTCACTCGCATCGCGCCGGGCGCGCGGTGCTGTGACGGACGACCGACCGATCGAGGTGACCACGCCGTTCGGCGCGGCGCAGGCCGACGCGCTCCGCGCGGGCGACGCGGTCCTCCTGTCCGGGATCATCTATACCGCGCGCGACGCCGCCCACGCGCGGCTCGCCGAGCTGATCGCGGCCCATCGACCGCTGCCGGTCGACCTGCGCGATCAGATCATCTACTATTGCGGCCCCACACCGGCCCGCCCCGGCCGGCCGATCGGGTCGGCCGGTCCGACCACGGCGTCCAGGATGGACGCGTACACCCCGTTGCTGCTCGAGACGACCGGAGTGCGGGGGATGATCGGCAAAGGGAAGCGGTCCGCCGAGGTGCGCGCCGCGATGAGGCAGTGCCACGCGGTCTACTTCGGCGCGGTGGAAGGCACCGCCGCGCTGCTCGGTGCGCGCGTCACGCAGGCGAGCGTCGTGGCGTTCTCCGACCTGGGCCCGGAGGCGATCCACCGCCTCGTCGTCGAGCGCTTTCCCCTGATCGTCGTCAACGATGTGCGGGGCGGCGACGCGTACGACGAGGGGCGCGCCCGCTATCGCCGGGACCGCGCGGATCAACGCAGATAGCCCGTCGAACGCAACAACCAGCACAAACGCCATCTATGGGCGGACCACCGAACCTCAACATCGGGCACGCGACGTGTGCCGTTGACACTGGGCTCCGTGATATTCATGGGAAAAAGGCAGTCATTGCATCGTCACAGTTGGATAGTAGGTATGGAGGGACTGCGTAGGTTTTGGCAGGTTGCACGCGACACACTCTCGCTGAAACTCGGCGAACCGTCAGCTTTTAGCAGGAGGTCGTTACCCTGCGACGAAGCATAGCGGTCCTTGATGAGGAATCACAGATCGGTGGTTCTGCGGGTGTGTGCGAAGACCTGGCACCCTCGAGGTTCTCGCCGGGGGGAAACGAAGGATTATGCCAGAGCCTCGTTAGGAGGAACTGAAGGGGCAACCGACAACAACATATTAAGAACGGTCCGGGCGGCGCGAACGCACAGCGGCATGCCACGCCGCGAGATACCTCCCGCAGGCATCGACGAACCGTCGATGCGGGAAGCAGGGTTAACGATGCTGACCCCTCGCCATCTCCGATTGGCACGGTCAGCACCCTATGAGCGGGTGAATCGCAAGTGTGCATGGATGCAGATGCACGGAGCATCGCCCGAGAACTACGGACATGGCTGGCGACGGTGGCTGCTAGGTAGGGCACGGCGCCGCTCGGACCGCGTTTGAACAGGTCGCGCATGCGAGAGAGCTTTCGCAATCTCCCATCCTCTACCCAGAAGTTCTCGATCGCACTTCCGTTGGTGTATCTCAGCCTTGCGGGATGGGCATTCCCGCACAGCCACCTTCTCGTGGTCGCAGGCCTCACGGCCGTCTTTGTCGGTGCGTCGCTCGTCCGGCCCATCCCCAATCCGTCGGGCGGCAGCATCTTTCCGAACAACAGCGTCAAGATCGTGGCCGCGCTCATCTGGTCCGCCCCGGATGTCCTGCTGGGCGTGGGGATCGGATCTTTCCTCGGGCTCCTCGTCTTCCGCAAGAATGAACTCTGGCGGGCCTCGAACAACGGAGCTGGTTGGGGTCTCGCCACGACTGCGGCGGCGTTCGCCGGACAAGTTGTCGCCTCGCAGTTCGCGCCCGGCTTGCTGCGCCTCATCGTGGCCGCGATCGCGATCGTCGTGACGAACCGAGTTGTGAACGAGGGGATCTTTTCTATCTACCGATATCAGCGGCTCGGGTTTCCGTTCGTCGCGACCTGGCGCCAAAACGTCTTGGACCAGTGGGCAAGCCAAATTCTCGCGGCACCCATGGCCATCATTCTGGCGGGAACCGCCATCCGTCTCCAGAACGTGTGGCTCTCGCTGGGGCTCACCGCGGTCTCCGCCGTTGCTCTGCCGATCCCTCGCCAGGAACTCGCCTATTACCATCGTTCCCAACAGGCCGTGGCCGAGATTGTAGAGGCGGTCGTACGCGTGCTCGAAGGCGTAGATCCCGACGCCAGGGCTCATGGCGATCGGATAGGCGCCCTCGCCGCCGAGGTCGGACGGCGTTTCCGGATGTCGGAGGAGCGCATCCGCAGCATGAGTCTCGCCGCGCAGCTACACGACGTCGGTCTGCTGGCTGGACAGGAGGGAGCGGAATCGCGGGATCATCACGTCACGGCTGGTAGCCGGATCCTCGCCCGATTCCCGGACCCTCTCGTCGCGAGGATTGTCGAGGCACATCATGAGCGATGGGATGGCACCGGGATCCCGACCGGGAAACGAGGACGGAGGATCCCGCTCGCGACCCGTATCCTCACGGCGGTTGAGACGTACGATGAAATCTGCCACGGCGCGTACGACGGCGTCGCCCACTCCCAGCGCGACGCAGTGGCGCACCTCCGGACGCTCGCCGGGAGCACCCTCGATCCCAGCGTCGTGGAGGCCCTGGTCGCGGTGCTTGGTGAGACGCGCGCGGAACCGGTGGCCGCGCGTTGAACACGCCCCAGACTCCCTTGCGGCAGCCGCCAGCGCGGATCGGGGCGTTGACGTGGGGCATCGCCGCTGCATCCGCGGTCCTGCTGATTTCTGGGCTGCGCATCATTGCGATCCCCGAAATCCCAGCAGTGCTCGTGATCGCGCTGACGACGGCGCTCCTGGATCACTACCCGATTCACCTCGATCCGACCGGGGAACTTCCGTTGACTCCGGTCATCACGGTTGCGACCGTTGTGCTGTTCGGATGGGCCCCCACCCTGATCGGCACCGCTGCCGGCATTGCGATCAGCTTTTTCCGCCGCCCCGTCCGGGATGTGTTGGGCAACGGCGGGGACCAACTCCTGGCGCTCAGCGCGGGCGGGCTCGTCGCGTACGTCGCCCCGCCGACCGGAGCGAACGTCTCGGACGTGCTCCTCGCCGGCGCGGGCTATGCGGTGGTTCGCTTGGTGCTGTCCTCGGCGCACTTGCACATCGAAGAGGCCATCACGTGGCCGCGCGCGATCCGCTTCCAGATCTCGGCGACCACGTTCCATATGGCCGCCTTCACGGCCGCAGCGGCAGTCGCCGTGTGGGCCGTGAGCAACAGCCCGTCGCTGGCGGACCGCCTGCTCGTGCCGCCGCTCGCCGCCACGCTGACGCTGCAGCTGTATCTGCCGCGCATCCTGCGCGGCCAGGAGCAACGCCGCGCGCTGGCCGCGGTCTCGGTCCTGGCGGCAGCCGTCGACGCGCGGGACCCGTATACGGCCGATCACTCCGCAGCCGTCGCGGACCTGTCGCGCCGCGTCGCGCGGATCCTCGACCTCGACGAACCCGAGGTCCACCGCGTCTATCTCACGGGACTATTGCACGACGTCGGCAAGACGGTCATCCCGCTGGAGATCCTCCTCAAACCGGGCAAGCTGACGAACGAGGAGTGGCGGATCATGCAGTCGCACGTCGAAGCCGGCGTGCGAATCGTGGAATCCATCAGCGGGTTGGCGGAGATCGCCCCGCTCGTGGCGGGGAGCCACGAGAACTTCAACGGCACCGGATATCCGTCGAAGATCGCGGGCGACAAGATCCCGCTGAGCTCCCGCATCAACCTCGTGGTGGACGCGTACAACGCCCTCACGACGAATCGCCCGTATCGGGCGGCCCGATCGTCTGACGCGGCGATCCAAGAACTCGAGGCGCACGCCGGCACCCAGTTTGATCCCCGGGTTGTCGCGGCGTTTCGCGCCGCCCTGGGGTACGCTCGGGGCCGGCGAGCGCGCCCGGCGGCCGGCGAGCGCGAACCTGAGCCGAGCGCCCGTCGCGAGCCGACCTGGGTCGCGCTGTTCCGGCAGCCGGCGTTCGCGCTACTGTGGACCGGGCAGCTCGTGAGCTTCCTCGGTGACGAGATCTTCTTCATCGCGCTGACGCTGTGGGTGTACCAACTCACCGGCTCCGCCACGGTCCTGGCGCTGACGCTCATCACCGCGACGGTCGGGCAGGGGTTGCTCGGCCTCCTCGCCGGCGCGCTCGCAGATCGTATGGACCGGCGCGGCCTCATGATCGCGTCCGACCTCGGGCGCGCGGCGCTCGTGGCGGTGCTCCCCTTCGTGCTGCTCCGATCGCTCCCGGCGGGTTTCGTCGTGCTCGTCGTGTTGAACGTGGGCACCGTGTTCTTCCGGTCCGCCGTGTACGGCCTGATCCCGGCGGTCGTCCCCGAGGACGTCCTGCCGACGGGCACGGCGCTGTTGCAAACGACCGAGCGGGTCGCGGAGATCATCGGCGGCGTGCTCGGCGGCGCGATCGTGCTTACGCTTGGCTACCACATGGTGTTCTATCTCGATGCACTGAGCTTTGTCGTCAGCGCCGTGTGCGTCGGGCTCATGCCCATCGCGTGGCGGGTTGGCCTCGCCACGAACGCACCCAAGCATCTCGTCACCGAGATCGGCGAGGGGCTCGCGTACATCCGAAACACCCCCATCCACCTGGTGCTCGCGCTCCTCATCGTGCCCGGGTACCTGACGCTCGCCTTTCCGGCGCTCCGCGCCCCGATGATCATCAAAGCCGCGGGGCTGCCGGTCGTCGCCTACGGCATCATCAACAGTGTTATCGGGGTCGGCAAGCTGGCCTCCGCCGTGACCCTTGCGGCGACCGGTCGCCGGTGGGTGAACATCCCCTTCGTCATGGTGACGTTCCTGCTGACGGGCGCAGCCGTCGCGTTGTTCGGGGTCACGACGGCGTATCCGGTCCTGCTCGTCGCTGCGTTCCTCTTCGGCGCCGGGAACATCGCGACGAACATCGCGAACGTCGCAATCTCGCTCGCGAACGCGCCGTCGTGGATCGTCGGACGGCTGATGGCCAGCCGGCAGGTGTTCATCGCCGCCACGACGCTGCTCGGCATGCTGGTGTTCGGCCGACTCGCGGACGTCGCGGGCCCGCAGGTCTCGGTCGTCCTGCTCGGCGTGATCTCCGTCCTGGGCGTGCTGATCGTCTGGATCGTCGCCGGGCGGGATCTGCCCGGCGCCGCCCCCCCTCCCCCGCCGGTCTTCCGCGCGCCGGTTGAACCAACGTCCGTCGCCGCGCGCGTCGACGTGCCCGCCGATCCGGCGGCCGCACGCCCGCCGTAAGCGCGACGGCCGCACCCGTCAGGGCACGGCCGTCGGCACGCCTCTCGGGCGCGTCGCGCCCTGGCGATCAGCGCAACCGCTTGAGCAGCGGCTCGATCTCGGCCTGCGCGAGTTCCTGCGGCCACATCGGGAGGCGCTTTGCCTCCCCCTTCACGCGCGGCTGGCGGTACACGATTCCCACCGGCAGCTTCCCGCGCCGCTGGAAGTCCCGGATCACGTCCCACGCCGCATCTTTGCTGGACGGATCGTGGTTCGCCGGCACCGGTTCGACGTGCGCGCGGAACCAGTCGTACGTGTTGAACTTGTTGTACGTGACGCACGGAGAGAAGTCGTTCACCACCGCAAAGCCGCGGTGCCGCACGCCCTCCACCATCATCTGCGCCGCGTGCTTGGGATCGCCAGAAAAGGACTGCGCGATGAACGTCGCTCCGGAGGTCAGCGCCACTTCCACGGGGTCGATGAACGGCGGGTGCTCCTCCGACGGCTTCCAGTCGGCCTGGCCGAGCCCCGCCGACGGGGAGTCCTGCCCTTTCGTCAGACCGTACACGCCGTTGTTCATGATCACGAGGGTGATATCGGGATCGCGACGGCAGACGTGCACGAAGTTCTCGATCCCGATCGCCAACGTGTCCCCGTCACCGGCCATCACCACGACCGTCAGCTCCGGATTCGCCATCTTCGCCCCGAGCGCATACGCGAGCGCGCCGCCGTGGGTGCCGTAGAACGAGTTGCCGTTCAGATAGTTGCGGATCTGCCCTGAGCAACCGATGCCGCCGACCAGCAACAGCTCAGGCGGCGTCAGCTCCAGCGCCGTGACCGCGGCCTTCACCGCGTTCAGCACTGCGTAGTCACCGCAGCCGGGGCACCATTGGATGCGGTGTCGCGGGGCGGCGTTTTGCTCCCAGATGGACTTCGCTGGTTGGGGTTTGGTCGCGTCAGGCATCGATGCTCACCTCGACCATCACCGGCTCCTTGCCGCCGAGCCGGACCGCAACCGCACCGTTGTGGGTGACCTCCCGCACGGCACGGACGATCTCCGAGGGATAGAGCGCACGGCCGTTGTACTTGAGCACGCGCCGGACCGGCACCAGGCAGTGCGCCTGAATCACGTCGGCAAACTGCCCCGTGTAGTTGTGCTCGCAGACCACGACCGGGTGACCAGTATCGAGCAGGGGTTTGGCGAGGTACGTCGGGAACGGCCAGAGGTGCGTGAAATGGACGACCGCGGCATCGACCCCCTCCGCCCGGAGCCGATTGCGCGCATCCAGCAGCACGAGCTTGGTGCCGCCCCAGCCGACGAGGGTCGGCCCGCGCCCGAGCTCACCGTACACCTGCGGCGGCTTCACGTCCTCCCGCAGATACGTCTGCAGCTTGCGCATCCGTTTGTCCATCTGGGCCACGCGCATCGCCGGATCGGTCGTCACAAATCCGAACTCGTCGTGCTCGGTGCTGCTGATCTTGGAGATGCCTCCACGCTGCCCCGGAACCAGGCGCGGCGAAATTCCGGTCTCCGTGAGCCGGTAGCGTAGGTAGCGCTCCCTGCGGACGTCGGCCTCCGCGGCCACGTGGCGCTCGACCGGGCCGGACGTCTGCCGGAACACCGACTCCGGCACCGTCATGAGGCCTTCGCTGAGGTTGAGATCGGTCAGGAAAAACACCGGACACTGGTATCGGTCGGAGAGCCGCACCGCTTCGTGCATGAGCGTGTAGCACTCGTCGATGGTCGACGGCGCGAGCACGATCCGCGGAATCTCCCCGTGGCCGCCGCCCGTGACAAGCGCCAGGTCGCCCTGCTCGCTCTTCGTCGGCATCCCGGTCGACGGCCCGGCGCGCATGGCGTCGACGATTACGAGCGGGGTCTCCGTCGTCCCGGACGCGCCGATCTCCTCGACCTTCAGCGAGAGGCCGGGACCGCTCGTTCCGATCATGCTCAGCACCCCGGTCGCGCTGGCGCCGAGCGCCGCCCGGATCGACTCGCGCTCGTTGGCACCCTGCAGCACCCGGCCGCCGTAGTCCGGCAGGTGTGCACCCATGTACTCCAGGATGCCCGACGCCGGTGTAATCGGATACCCCGCGTAGAACCGGATGCCCGCTTGGATCGCCGCGATCGACAGCGCCTCGTTGCCGCTGATGTAGACCGCCGGGCGCGCGCCGGGAACCGGCTCCAGACGGTAGCCGACGGAGTCATGTCCGCGCTCCTTCAAGATCTCCTCGACGAGCGCCCGTCCGCGGCGCGCCGCTTCGAGGTTCAGGTTCACGACCGCCGGACCTTTGCGCCCGAACCGCTGCTCGAGCAGCTGCCGCAACCATCGCTCGTCTTCATCGAACTCAAGCAGACGGAACAGCGCGCCGGTCATGATGATATTCTTGACGACTTCCTTCCTAAGGTCGCGCACCGCGATGTCGCGGGCCGGGATCGCAAAAACGTGCACCCCGCGCGCTTGGAGGGCGTCCGTCGGCACCGGAGCGCCCGAACTGTCGTAGAGCAGCACCCCGCCGCCGACCAGTTGCCGGCCATGCTGTGAAATCGTATCGCGGTTGGGTTGTTGAGCCACGTCCGGATTGCTGTCGTAGTCGAGGCCGACGAGCACGTCGACGGCTTGGTCGCCCCACGAGACCGGGGGCGTCGCCGAGATCATCAACGGATCGTACTGATGCGCGCCGTAGATCGTCGAGGCGAAACCCCGTTCAACGCCGAGCACGCACAGTCCAGCACGGGTGAGGATTCGACCGATGAGGTCGGCGACCGTGGACACGCCATCGCGAAGCTGCACGCCGCCGACCAGCAGCTTCATTTGGTTGACAGTCATTCCGAACCTTGCCTCCTGGGGACGCGCGGGGCGCACCACGGCGGGTTACGCCCGAGCGTCGCGGCCCGAGCCTACTGTCCAGACTACAACATATAATGTTAACACGGAGACGGTCGAATCGTCTATCGCCGGCGGAGCGGTACAGGGACGTCCCGTCTCCACCCGGCGGAACGGCGCCGGTCGGGGGACGCACAGCAACGGGCCGCAGGGCGTCCGCCCTGCGGCCCGATCACGTCGAGTCGGCTACTTGATGGCCGCCTTCAACTCTTTCGCCGCCGTGAAGCGGGGCACGGTCCGCGCGGGCACACGCACGGGTTCGCCGGTCTGCGGGTTTCGGGCGATCCGCGCCTTCCGCTTGGACACGCGGAAGCTCCCAAACCCTGGGAACCGGACCTTGTCGCCCTTCTTGAGGACCGTCGTCACGAGACCCGTGATCTCGTCCACAATGCGCCCGGCTTCCGCCTTGCTGACCGTCTTGTCTCTCGAAGACAGCTTCTCGGCGAGCCGCGCCGCGAACTGTGCTTTCGTCATACGTCCCTCCCGCTCTCGTCGTTGTCGGACCAATCTCGGGTGTAGGGTGTTCGGGGACCGCTCGCCGTTTCCTTCCGCCGTGCGGGTCGATCTGCCTTATTTTGCCGGGTTTTGCGGGGGAGCGGGCGAACGGTCCGGTCTCGACGTCCGAGGCGGCTCACCCCTCCGACGCACATCCGAACGCGCGACGGAGGGGAACCTCCGCCGGCTCCAGAATCCCACCTGCGCCCACGGAGGCACGCGTCCCATCAACGGACTCAAGGGGGAACCTTTGCATGCGCCGCATCACCGCGCTCGCCGCCGCACTCGCGCTCGCCGCTTCCCTAACCGGTCTGGCCCCGGCGCTCGCGGGCACCGCCATCACGGTGCCGATGGGTACGAAGGTCCTGCTCAAGTTCACCACGCCGGTGGACTCGTCCACGATCACGGAAGGGGCCGCAGTGAAGTTCGAGGTCGCGTCGGACGTGCTGGTGGACCGGTACGTGATTTTCCGCCTGGGAGCGCCCGCGCAGGGTGTCGTGACCGATGTCTCCAAACCCGGCATCTTCGGCAAGAACGCCCGCGTCCACATCTCCTATATCCAGGCAACCGCGGTGGACGGCCGCCCCGTGCGACTCTCTCCGTTGGACGTCACCCCGGAGACCGTGCGTCAGGTCCAGGACGTCGGCGGCGCGGCCGGGTCCAGCCTCGCGGGTGCGATCCTGCTTGGACCGATCGGATTGGCGGCAGGCGTGTTGATACACGGTGGCGACGTGAAGGTGCCGGCCGGCGCGGTCGGCACGACAGAGGTCCCGGAGACGCTCCGGATTCAGGTCCCGTAGGCGCGTCAGAAGGCGCGGGCGCGACGCCCGGGAGCGCGACGCGCCCGCGGGCTGCCGCCGGAACCTTGAAGGAGCGGCCCGGCGCTCTCCCGAACCCTTGGCCCGACCGGACGCCGCGCCGGGGACAGAAGGGGGCGATCGGTATGCACCGACTCGTTGGGTTCGCCGCGGTAGCGCTCGCCGCTTCGCTGGCCGTGCTACCCGCCGCCCTAGGAAGCACGCCGGTTGAAGCGCCGGCCGGCACGGAGGTACTGCTCAAGTTTGACACCCCGGTAGACTCTTCGACGACGAAGCAGGGCGCGATTGTGAAGTTCGAGGTGGCGTCCGACGTGCTGGTGGACCGATCCGTCATCCTCCGCGCCGGCGCCGCGGCCCAGGGGATCGCCACGGAGGTCGCGCAGCCTGGCCTGTTCGGCAAGGGCGCCCGCGTGCGCATCGACAGCATTCAAGTCACCGCAGTCGACGGCCGGCCGGTTCAGCTCGCATCCGTGGATGTCACGCCCGACACCGTCCCGCGGATCCAAGGCGCCAGCCGGGCCGCTGGATCCGGCTTCGCAGGGATCGTCCTGTTGTGGCCGATTGGGTTCCTCGGCGGGGCGCTGGCGCACGGCGGCCAGGTCGAAGCCCCGGCCGGCGCGGTCGCCACGACGACGATCCCGCAGGCGGTGCAGATCGACGTGCCCTAGGCCCGACGGCGAGCGGCCCGCGCCCTCCCCAATGCTGCACCGCACCGTTCGCGAGTCCTAATAGAGCCGTTCCCGGTCGAACACGTTCAGCAGGGGCTCGCGCTGCACGTACCGCCTGAGGTTCTCGCAAAAGAGATCGGTCAACTTCGCATTCTCGCTGTCCGCGGTGCTCGCCGAATGGGGGCTCACGATCACGTTGGGCATGTCCCACAGCGGGCTCGTCGCCGGCAGCGGCTCCTGGGCGAAGACGTCGAGCGCCGCGCCCACAAGGTGCCCGTCGCGCAGCGCCGCGATCAGGGCCGGTTCGTCGACCACCACGCCCCGACCGATGTTGATGAACAATGCCCCCGGTTTCATGCTCCGGAGCTCACGCTCGCCGAGCAGCCCCTCGGTTTCGGGAGTCTGCGGGGTGCACACCACCACCGTGTCAGACACCCTCAGCAGCCTCGTCAGTTCGGAGGCCGGCACCCACTCGTCGGCGTCCGCGTCGCGGCCGGACGGAGCCGTCCTCCTCGTCGCGATCACGCGCATCCCAACGGCACGGCTCAGCCGCGCGACCTCCCGCCCGACTTGACCGAGCCCGATGATCCCCACGGTCGTGCCGCGCAACTCCCGGCCACAGTACCGCTCCCAATGGTGCGCGGCCTGCTCGCGGGCCAATCGGGGGGCGTCTTTCGCAAACCCCAGCATCGCCCACAGGCAGAACTCGGCGAGCGGCGTCGCGTGGATGCCGCTCGCGGTTGTGAACACCACCGAACTGCGCACGAACCCGGTTCGCACCATGAGCTGCCCGATGCCCGCGCTCGTAGCCTGGACCCACCGCACGTTCGGCGCAAGTTCGAGCAACGACTCGAGGTTCGTGAAGTCGAAGTCGAAGAGCACCTCGGCCTGCGCGAGGTACCCGCGCCACCGCCGCTCGTCCTCGGGCGTCCGGCGGAGCGGAGCACCATGATGGTCGGCCTGATAGCGGGGTTTCGGCAGCAACGCCGGCTCGTAGATTACCTCGATCCCGGGCGTCGCCGCGATGCGGTCGACGTGCTCGGGCTCTAGGTAGGATGCGATCAGCACGCACACCTTGTCCATCGATCACCTCACCCAAGGGTATCGGTCGGAGGCGCGCGTCACCACGCCACCGCGCCGAGCCGCACCAACGCCTCGACCACCTCGGTCAGCGGCAGCCCCACCACGTTGGTGTACGACCCGTCAATCTGCTCCACCATGTACGCCGCGCCTTCCTGCACCCCGTAGGCGCCAGCCTTGTCCAGCGGTTCGCCGGTGGCCACGTACGCCTCGATCTCTTCGTCGCTGAGCGCCTTAAACCGGACGCGCGTGGAGACGGCGCCACCGACCGCGCGGTCTTCGGTCCGGTCGTAGACTTCGTACCCCGTGAGCACGTCGTGGACCTGTCCGGAGAGCCGGCGCAGCATCCGCGCCGCCTCCTCCACGTCCGCCGGCTTCTCGAGCACCGCCCCGCCGGCGAGGACGATCGTGTCGGCGCCGATGAAGAACCGGGCGTGCGCCTTCGACGCGGCGTCGCGCGCCTTGGCCCCGGCCAGCCGTCTGACGTATCGTTCGGGGGGCTCTCCCGGCCGGCGCGACTCGCCGATCCCGCTGGGCAGGACCGTCACGCGCACGCCGGCGGACGCCAGGAGCGCCGCGCGGCGCGGAGACGCCGACGCGAGCACGATGGTGTCGATGATGCGCATCTCACCCGCCGCGCCTGGACACCGCCCAGCTCGCGATCTCGCCGACCGTAGCGAACCAGACACCGGGCCGCGTCCGCATGTGATGGATGAGCTGCTCCAAGCCCAGCAATCGCCCCGCCCGTCCCGATGTCCACGGGTGCATCGTCAGCACAAAACAGCCGTTCTCGTGGTACATCCCGTCGAACTCCTGGGCCCACATGCGGATCACCCGGTCCGGGTCCGCGATGCCGTTGCTCGTACGCGGCGCGTAGCGGTAGAGCGGCGCATCGTCGAGCAGCCATTGCACCGGCACCTCCACGAGCGGTCCGTCCGGGGTCTCCAGGTCGTACGGGATATCATCGCCCATCAGCGAGCTGTCGTAGACAAACCCGTAGCGCTTGAGGAGCGCCGGCGTTCCGACGTTCAGCTCCCACGCCGGCGCCCGGTACCCGGTCGGACGCACGCCCAAGCATGATTGCCAGATCGCAAGCTGCGCCTCGAGGACCTCGCGCTCTCGATCCGGCGACAGCGTGTCGAGTCGCTCGTGCACGTTCCCGTGGGCCCCCATCTCGTGCCCGGCGTCACGGATCGTGCGGATGGCGGCGGTGTGGTGCTCGATCGTCCACCCCGGCACGTAGAACGTGCCCCGCAGTCCGTAACGGTCGAGCAACCGGAGAATCCTCGGCACGCCCGTCCGGACACCGAACCGGCGCTCCTCCATGTCCGCGAGTTGGCGTGCGGCTCGCTGGGGGTCCTGGAACACGTGCCCGGCCTCCGCGTCGGTGTCGAACGTCAGGGCCACCGCGCACCGACGCCCGCCGGGCCACTCGTAGCGCACCGTGGGTTCCACCGCACCATCCCTTCATCGTCTCATCATCGGCGTGCCGCGTTCCGGCATGCCAGTCCGCCAACGTCTCATGGCTTCGGCGGCATGGCGGCCCACTCCCCCGCGCATCGGCGCGTTCGCGACGATCGGCACGAACACCCTCGCCGGCATCACGTGGGACAGCGACGCGCCGATGACGTGATCCGCCAGCGCCGCCGCAGCCCGCGTGATGGCGTGCGCGATGGTTGGCGGGGCGCTACCGGCCGAACCGCCGCTGACGCTGCTGGTAGCTGCGGAGCGCCCGCAGGAAGTCGACGCGCCGGAACGCTGGCCAATACACGTCGCAGAAGTAGTACTCGCTGTACACGCTTTGCCAGAGGAGGAACCCGCTCAGCCGGATCTCGCCGCTCGTCCGGATGATCAGATCGGGATCTTCGTCGCCGCCCGCGTACACGTGCCTGCCGATCTCCTCGGGGGTGACGCACGCCGCGAGTTCGTCCGCCGTCATCCCGGGACGGAACCGCGCGCGCACCAGCGCGGCAACGGCGTCGGCAATCTCCTGACGCCCGCTGTACCCGACCGCGATGTTCAAGAGACAGCCGTCGTACGCGGCCGTTTCGCGCTCCGCGTCGGCGACCGCCTCCCGGAGCGGACGCGGCAGCGCGTCGAGCCGGCCGACGGCCCGGATGCGCCGCCGGGTGCGCGCCGTCGCCGGATGACGGGCAAGATCGCGGATCTTCCGCACCAGAACGTCCAGCAACGAGCCGAGCTCTTCCGGCGACCGATCGAGGTTCTCCATGGACAAGACCCAGATCGTGACCTGGGGGATCCTGAGCGCCTCGCACCACTCAAGGATCTCGTCGACCTTACCGGCGCCACGGAGGTAGCCGTCTCGGGCGGTCAAACCCGTGTGCTGAGCGTAGCGTCGGTTTCCGTCAAGGATCAACCCGAGGTGCCTGGGCAGCGGACCGCCCAGCAGCGTCCGCAGGAGTCGCGTCTCGTAGATCCGGTAGAGCACACCGGTCAGCACGACGGGTCGCAGTCCCTCGGACACGCCGCGCTCACCCGGCGGCGAGTTGGCGGCGCACCACCTCGACCAGATGGTCGGACAGTCGCTCAAGCACGGTGATCCCGATCTCCGGCGCGGCCAGCGTCGCGTCGCCGAAGATGCCGTTCGGCGTCATCGCCCGCAGCCCTCGCCGAAATACTTCATCGGGATTGATGCGGCCGAGGAGGCCCCGCTCGAGCCGATCGGCGGCCACCAGGTCCGGGTGCCGCACCATCATCACCGACGTCTCGGTCGCGTCGGCGTGGATCGCGTCGACGTCCTGCGCGGCGCCGTGGGCAGCCGCGGCCGCGACCATCACGCGCGACATTTCCAACAACGCTTCGCGTCCGAACGCACCGACGATCCGCACGCCGCCCGACGCGTACTCGTCACGCAATCGCCGCGCCGCGGTCTCCAGGACGTCGAAGTTCCCTCCGTGGGACGACAGCAGCACAAAGGTATCGAATCCGTGGGGCGCGAGGGACCGGACGTACGCCGTGACCGTCGCGATCATGACCTCGTGAGGGATCGAGATGCTTCCGGGAAACGCAAGGTGGTGGTCGGAGCACCCCGGCCGGATCACCGGGGCCAGCAGGGCCTTGCCGAGCTTCCGCGCCACCAATTCGCCGACCGCGCGCCCGATCGCGGTGTCGGTCATGGTGGGTAGGTGCGGACCGTGCTGCTCGATCGACGCGGCCACGATCACAATCGTCCGCACGCCGCGCTCGAGCGCCGCCTGCACCTCGGGCCACGACATCTCCTCCAGCAATACCGTGTCTTTCACGCGACGCCTCCTCCCGTCCCTGGGTGCGGTCCTTCGGACGCTGCCCGCCTCATGCTGTTCGGCGTGGGACCGTGAGAGCTCCTCGTCCCGGTGCCGATAGATGGCACGAGTGGACTAAGCCGTGCGTCACACGGTCGATGCGTTCCGCGCACACGCGCCCTGTCCCAAGCCGAACCCGCCCGGTCGCGTTGAGCGCA
Organism: bacterium; assembly: GCA_035295165.1. Taxonomy (NCBI): domain Bacteria; species bacterium. The sequence goes on along the minus strand of DATGJN010000035.1, from coordinate 8,343 downwards.
TGATGCACCGCGAGGATGTGAGGACGCGCCGGGAGAAGGTTTCCGGGAAGCCGCGTCTAACGTCGAGGGGGGCTGGTGGCGCTAGAGGATCGCGCTCCCCGAGTTCGTGATCGGGATAGGGAGGTAAGCCGGCGAGATACCGCGCGATCCTCCGCACGTGTAGGATGGTGAAAGGCGCCAATGCGATGAGCTGGCAGCGGGTAGTTGCGGTGGTCGGCGGCGCCGCCGTGCTCTCGGCGTTGGTCACCGGGATGGTGCTGTCGGCGCCGGCGGCGGGGGGCGTGATCACGGTCCCCGCCGGGCTGGCGACCTCGAACCCCAGGCTCGTCCCTCGTGCGGAGGTGGAACTGTTCGGGCTCCTGAACCGCGCGCGTGCGCGCGTTCACGAAAGCCCCTTGGCCATGGACCCGCATCTCCGATCGACGGCCAGAGCGCTCTCGCAGGACATGGCCCTTCATGGCTTCCTGGGGCACGTCTCCTCATCGGGAGCAACCCTGCTCCAGCGGCTGTCCGCGGAGATGCGGCCTGGCACGATGGTCGGGGAGAACGTGGGATTGGTACCCACCGTCGAAGAGGCGAACCGGGCGTTCCTCGCGAGTCCCGTGCATCGCACCGTGATGCTGTATCCCGCGTTCCGATACGTGGGGATCGGGATCACGACCGCCGGGAACGAAGAGCTCGTGATCACGGAAGACTTCGCGCAGTAGCCATCGCCTCAACGCGCGGCCGTCCGGCGCCTCGCCTCGAGCGTGCTCGTGCATCGGGCTCCTCCACCCTGTCTGCAGTCGCGGCGGTACCCCTCGGCCGACTTGAGACGCGCCGCGACGCGGGCACACCGACGGCACCTGCTTCGACGGCTCCGGATCCTCGGCCCCCGATGCGAGCGCCCCGGGGTGGTCTAAGCGGCACGCGGGATGGGCACCTCTCAAGGGAACGACTTTCGCTTCGCGGAGCACCGGAAATGCATCGGCAGTCCCAGCGTGGCCACGATCGTAGGCGGACCGTGCCGCTCCCGAGCACGCAGATGGTTCGGTGGTTTCTCTACGTGTCGATCCCGAGCGTCGCGCTCGGCATCCTTGCGCAGCATCCGGCCTTGGACGTCCAATGGGAGCTCTCCTGGGCGCACCTGGTTCTCGTGAGCGCGGCCGGGGTCGTCGGGATCGTCCTCGCGACGCTCCTCGCCCGCGTCGCCGCCAAAACGGAGAACGCCCGAATCATCATCCTCGCCCTTGCGTTCCACGCGATGGGCGTCTTCCTCGTGGTGCACGCGCTGCTGACCCCAGAGACCCTGCTCCCGATCGCCACGACCGGGACGGAATGGACCCTGATCCTCGGCTTTCTGCTGTGCAGCGTGTTGCTGGCGGCCAGCAGCTATCGGTACTCCCCTCCCACGCAGCAGACCATCACCCGCGTCGGACCGTACCTGTTCCTCGTGGTGATGGCGGTCGCGCTCCTAGCCGCGCTAGCGGCCGTCCGCTATCCTGCGTTTCTCGCGCTCGGCGGTGCCCCGTCGTCCGAGGAAGGATATGAGAGCGTCAACATGCTCATCGTCGCGGGCGGAAGCCTGCTGGCGTTCGCTGCACTGGCCGCCGCAACCGTCCCGTACTACCGCGACTTCCGGCTGACGGGGCTCCCGTTTCCTCATGCCATGGTCACGGGCTTGCTCATCCTGCAGGTGTCGGCCGTCGCGTTCGCCACATCCGCGACGTGGCACGTACGCTGGTGGGAATATCATGTGCTCCTCCTTGCGGGGCTCGGCGTGATCCTCCTCGCCGTGCTGCGGGAGGCGGCGCGACGCAACAGCGTCTCGGAAGTGTTCGCCACCCTGCTCGTCGGGGACACCGTCGGCAAGCTCGAACACAGTTACGCGGAGGTGTTACAGGCCTTCGTGGACATCGTCGAGGCGCGGCACGCGGACACGCACGGGCACTCTGCCCGCGTGGCCCGGCTCTCGACGCGCATCGGTGAGGAACTGGGGTTGTCCCCCGAGCGGCTGCGCGCGCTCCATCAAACGGCGCTCCTGCACGACGTGGGCAAGATCGTCGTGCCCGACGTCATCCTCAACAAACCCGGGAAGCTGACGCCGGGCGAGTTCGCGCTCGTCGCGTCCCACACCACCGTTGGGGACGACTTGATCCGCCGCATTCCGCCGCTCGCCTTCGCGCGTCCCGGCATCCGTTGGCACCACGAACGGCTCGACGGCTCGGGGTATCCTGACGGCTTGAAGGGCGAGGCGATCCCCCTGGAAGCCCGCATTGTTGCGGTGGCGGACACGTACGACGCGATGACGTCGGCGAGGCCGTACCGCAGCGCGTCGTCGACAGCCACCGCGGTGGCCGAGCTGCAGGAGCGCGCGGGAAGCGAATATGACGGGTCGACCGTGACCGCACTCGCGAACCATCTGCGGCACGCCGCGGACCCGGGCACGGCGGCGGCTCCGGCGCGCCTCGCGTCGCCTTCGCCGTCCCCGTTCGGGCGGTCCGCGCTGGCAATTATCCGCGACTGAACCACCGAAGACGTCAACCCGCGCGTTGGATGCCCTGTCGCTCCGGGAAGGACGCGCGCAGGGTGCTGCAACTACGACGACTGAATCAGCCCGAGGACGTTACCGTCTGCGTCCGTGGCAGACCCGATCAGCGTCCCCCGACCGACATCGTTGACCTCTTGATGCGCTGCTGCATCCGCGGTCAGAAGCGACTGCGGAGTCTTCTTGACGGATGGACATTGCAGGGCTCGAACCGACCGGGAAGGATTTACGCACGCCCCTGTTCTAATCCCCCGCGTGTCTTTCCCCCGCGTGAGGTGGACGGCAACAACGCGACGGGCACTTGCACGGCTCGGGCTTGACAAGCCCGGGTCGACGCGATTCCCCAAGCCCTTTCCGCCCATGCTGGCCGAAGCTGGGAAGGCAGCGTTCGACAGCCCCGAATGGACCTACGAACCGAAATGGGACGGCATCCGGATTCTCGCGCACGTCCAACAAGATCGGGTTCGTCTGTGGTCTCGGAACCTCGAGAACTACACAGGCCTGTTCGCCCCGGTCGCTGATTCGCTGAAATCGATCACCGTTCCGGTCGTACTGGACGGAGAGGTCGTGGCGGTAGGCGCGGACGGGCTCCCTGACTTTGGCGCGCTGCAACAATGGCTGCGCCCAGGAAGCCGGCCGCGCACCGGCCACGTATCCTATGTTGTGTTCGACTGCCTCTACGTGGACGGACACACACTTCGCGACCGTCCCCTGAAAGAACGGCAAGATGTCTTGGCCGCGTTGAAGCCCGTGCTCACTAGCGACTTCGTGCGCGTGACCGACCCGTTTCCGGGTGCACTGGGCACCTTCGTCTATGAGGAGTGCCAGCGGCAAGGGCTGGAAGGCGTCGTGGCCAAGCGGCTCGCGAGCACGTATCGCCCCGGCAAGCGGTCGAAGGATTGGCGCAAGATGGCGTTCCACCGACGGGAAGAGTTTGTCGTCGGCGGGTATCTGTCATCGGCGCCGAACCGTCTCAGCGCACTGATTCTCGGACAGTATGACCGCAAGGAGAAGCTCGCCTACGCGGGCCTCGTCGGCGGCGGGCTCTCGGTCGGGGCGCGCAAGGCGATCCTCGAACAACTGAAGACGATGGTCACCGCAGTCTCGCCATTTCGCTCGGTTCCCACGCTGAGGGATCATTGGGGCGAGATGCGCACCGACTTACGGCCACAGTGGGTGAAGCCCACGCTCGTCGTCGAAGTCGAATACCGAGAGCGGTTGGAGGACGGGCTCCGCCACGCCGCGCTGAAGGCGCTGCGTCCGGACAAAACCCCTCGTGCCGTGCGCCGAGCCTAACGGCGGGCTTCCCGGGGCACCCTCGAGTTAGCGTGGCACCGCCGGAAGCCCGCCTCAGTGCGCGTCATCCACCCCGGTCCCCGTCCCCACCGCGACTCGGCTATGGGTTCGGCTGGGCGGTGTACCCGTTTTGCGATCCTCCGCCCGGACCGCTGTACACTGCCCACGCCTGCGCGGGGGAGTATCCTGCGGCCTGCCAGGACATGCCATTGACCTGCCCCGGAGGATACGCGCCCTCATTCCAGGACCCCCCGCCGTTCCACTGGTTGCCGTTCTGATTCCCGTTCCAGCCGCACGATTGGTCCTGCGGGCGTCCCTGGCGACGGAAGTTGCCGTTGCAGCTATTCTGGGCCTGATCGCGATTGCCCCACCCCTGATGATTTCCGTTGCTCCACGCCGGCGCCGCATACGCGGGAAGCCCGCTCAGTGCGACAAACGTTGTGCCCAGCACCACCAGTCGTGCGATCCGTCCCTTGAAAGGTAGCATCCTCTTCACCTCCGGCATTTTTCTGGCTCACGGGCTCGACCGTTGAGATTCCAGTCTCGCTCGATGCCGTCACCCTGACGATACCTCGACCCGTTGAAGAACTCTTCGAAGATCGATGAAGAACTTGTGAATCTTGCAAGAGTCCTGGAGGCGCCGGGGGATCGGCGGGGCCCGCGCACGGGTCGCACTTTCCTCGTGCAGGGTCTTGCCCCGCTGCACGAGAAGTATGGGCGCCACGCGAACGGCACTGCGGCCGACGCGTGCGACGGCGCGCCGATGGGGGCGACGTCTCCGCCCCGAGTGCCTCGGAGGAGTCATCGCCCGATCGCGTGTTCACGCTCGGAGACCATCTGGCACACTGGGGGGCGAGTGGCGACGTCAGCGAGAACCGGCCACGTCGTCTGTCTCACGTTCGATTTCGACGCGATCTCGACGTGGATCTCGCGCGGCATGGTCACTCCTACGCCGATCTCGCGCGGGGAGTTCGGTGTTGTCGGCGCTCAGCGGATCCTTCAGTTGTTGAAGCGGTACGAAATCGCAAGCACGTGGTTCATCCCGGGGCACACGCTGGACACGTATCCCGAGATGTGTGCGCGAGTTCACGCGGAAGGCCACGAGATTGCGAATCACGGATATCTGCACGAGCGGCCGACGGCGGTGTCGGCGGAGCAAGAAGAGGCCGCGCTCGTCAAGGGCAGCGACGCGATCCGCCGCGTCACAGGAGCCAGCCCTTCGGGATACCGATCGCCCGGGTGGGATCTGAGCCCGCACACGATCGATCTCTTGATCCGACATGGCTTCCTCTATGACAGCAGCATGATGGCCCACGATCACCAGCCCTACCGCGCGCGCCGTGGCGACACGGTCGCCGTGGACGCCCTGCTTGAGTTCGGTGAAACGACCGATCTGATCGAGATGCCGGTCAGTTGGTCGTTGTCGGACTACCAGCACTTTGAGTTCGTCAACGGCCCCCCGTTTGTGACGCCCGGGCTCCGCCGGTCTTCTGACGTGTTGGACAACTGGGTCGACGACGTTCGCTACCTAATCCAGACGACAGCGTGCGGGGTGCTGACGTACACGTTCCATCCGCAGGCAATCGGCCGCGGGCATCGTATGCTCTTTCTCGATCGTCTCGTGCAGGCGCTCTCCGCACTGGGCGCCCGGTTCGCCCGCCTCGACGCCGTGGCACGGAAAGTTGCCTCGACGACCGACTGATCGTCGCGGTCGGCGGCCATGTGCGGACGCCTCTTCGATGCGCGGCGGCAGCAGGTCGCCCGCGTCGTGCACCGCAAGGGTGATGAGGATGGGCGCGCCCGCCATACACGCCCCCTCCTCACGGGACGACCGCACGACCGTGCGGGTGCTGCGGGCCAACCGAAGGGCATGCCGGCCGACGCATTCGCCTCCACCTATCGACCCCGCAAGCGACGGCGCCTAAGGGCGACCGCGTGAACGCTTGCGATCACGGGGACAGCAATCGTCCCTCGACGAGGTGCGCCATGCTCGACATTGCGACAGACACGGTCGGCCCGGCCATTGGCGTGACGCAGGGCAGGCCGGCATTTCTGGCCACGAAGCACGTGGTCAGTTCGAGCCACTATCTCGCCACCATGGCCGGCCTGCGCATGTTCGCGTTGGGCGGAAATGCCGCGGACGCGGGTGTGGCCGCCGGCATTGCGCTCAACGTCCTCGAGCGCCACCTGACCGATTTTGGCGGCGTCGCGCCAGTCATGTTCTTTCGGCCGGGGATGACGCGGCCCGAGACCTTGGCGGGCGTCGGGTGCTGGCCGCGACGGCTCACCCTTCGGCGGTATCTCGAGCGCTACGAAACGGACATGCCGATTGGCGCGCCGCGCTACGTCACGCCGGCGGCGCCGGATGCGTGGCTGACCGCGCTGGCGCGATACGGGCGCCTGACGCTGGGCGAGGTGCTGCGACCGGCGTGTGAACTGTGCGAAGGATTTCCGGTGTTCGACCGCCTCGCGCGTACGATCGCGAGCTTGGCCCCGCGATTGCGCGAGTGGCCCGCGAGCGCGCGGGTGTTCCTGCCCAACGGCCGGCCGCCGCAAACCGGCGACGTCTTGGTGCAGCGAGACCTGGGGGCCCTGTTCGCCCGACTCATCGAGATCGAACACGGTGCCAAACCGAGCGGGCGTGAGGCGGCCATCATGGCGGCCCGGGACGACGTCTACCGCGGCGCGATTGCCCGCGCGATCGTCGCTCACGCCGAGCGCACGGGAAGCGAGTTGGACGCGGAAGACTTGGCCGCCTACCACGTCGCCGTGGAGCCATCAGTCTCGTCGACGTACCGCGACGTGGAGGTACACGCCTGCGGTCCCTGGTCGCAAGGCCCGCTCCTGCCAATGGTCTTGAACTTGCTGCAAGGCGCAAACATGCGCGAGCTCGGTCGCGGAAGCGGTCCCTACCTGCACTACGTCATCGAGTCGATCAAGATCGCCTGCGCCGACCGCGAGGGCTTCTTCGGGGATCCCAACCACGTCGATGTGCCGATCGCGGGGCTGCTCAATCCGGAGTACGCGGACGAGCGGCGACGCCTCATCGATTCGACGTCCGCGTGTCCGCGGCTTCCGCTGCCCGGAGATCCGTGGCGGTACGAAGGCCGCTCGGGCCCCGCAGGGTACGTTCCGGCGCCGGTCGCCGGGTCGCCGCAACCCGACACGTCCTTCGTGTGCGCGATGGACGCGGAAGGCCATGCCTTCTGCGCGACCCCGTCCGACCCCGGCTTGAGCGCTCCGCTCGTTGACGATCTGGGCATGATCATCTCGACGCGCGGGGCGCAGCTGTGGGCAACGCCGGGGCACCCCTCCGCGATCGCGCCCGGCAAGCGCCCGCGGCTGACGCCCAATCCCGCCATGCTCATGCGGTCGGGGCGGGCGGTCATGCCCGTCGGCTGTCCCGGCGGTGATGCGCAGGTCCAGGCGATGGTCCAAGTGATCTCAAACGTCCTGGACTTTGAGATGAACGCGCAGGCCGCCATCGAGGCGCCTCGCGTCATTTCGGCGAGTTTCCCTTCGTCCTTTCATCCCCATGGGTACGAGCCGGGCGTGGTGCGCGTCGAGGGCCGAATTCCGCCGAGCGTACGAGAACACCTCGCCGTGCGCGGTCATACCGTTCACGTGCTGCCCGACTTCACGCCGGTGGCAGCCGCAGTCTGCGCGATTCGACGCCGCGACGGCGGTGTGCTTGAAGGTGGGGCCGATCCCCGCCGCGAGAGTTACGCCGCCGGCTGGTGAGTCGGGAATCCGGGACGGCCCGGGCGCGGGACCGCCATGGCGCCCCACCGCGACCCATCAACGAACCGCACCGTCGGGTCAGAGGCGATCCCCGTCGCCGCCCGGCGTCACCGCCGATCCGGCCGGCGGTTGTACGCCGAGCAAGTGGCGGACGAAATAGTCCGATCAGCGAGGAGCACCTTGCCGATCGGTGCCGCCCGGCTCCGCGGAAAGCTGCTGTTCGTGCACGCCGTCTCCGTCAGGGGACGTGCGCCGTGCCGACGGCCGGTCATCGGCATGAAGACACGCCCCTCCGGCTGGGTGCTCGGCGCCGACTTCGGAGCGACGCGGCCCGCACCGCGCGGTTTCACGGCCTGTCCTGCACCGCTAAAGCACCCAGGATACGGGTAGTTGCAAATCTGGCGCCTGAGTTCGTTGACAAGGGCGCCAGCCAATCGTTAGAATCGCCGCGTACGGCATCGGGGGGCGGGGTCTCGGCCTGGAGGTGGCACGCTTCTCCGCGCAGTAGTATGCGCTGTTGGAGCGGGGCCGTTCGTCCCAAGACCGGACCCGATTGACGCACCGTTCGGGCGCGCAACGCGCCCGGGCGCGAACCGCGGACGCGCATGCTGTTCCGTGTCGGCCCGACGCCGGCGCGCTCCGAGCGAAGCAGAACCGTTGCTGACGATATCCTCAGGGGTTGCGGAGACACACGTCCCGCTACGGGGGCATCGGTGAGTGACGTAATGCGCGGGCATGCGCTCCGGCTGTCCCGGCCCCCCGAACGGGCGAGTGGGTCC
>DATGJN010000034.1 GCA_035295165.1 bacterium | reverse complement strand
CTGGCAGGCGCGCGTGACATTGCCCAACTGCGCCGCTCGTTGCATGAGCATGAGCCGATGATGGCGAACGCTGTCCTCGAGGGTCACGTCCGTCTCCCTCCTTCCGAAACCCGCCAGGTCTCGGTTGGAGTATTCGGAGGCCGGACTGTGACCCTCTTGCTGTCACGGGAGGTAGCCCTCCAAGTGTTAACACTACGTCCAAACAGTACATTCTAGCGAGGCATTCCAAGTGTCGGCGATACGCTTGCAAGAAATAGGATCTACCCTCCCCAGTCGGTGCGGCGACGGCCGTGACGGTGCGCCTGCAACTTAGGAGCGCTGCAATCACAAGTTAGCTGGGCCGGAGGAACCTGCCCACGGGGCGGTCTGCCAGCTGGGAATACTGCCGTGCGCTCTTGTCGCGGACGCATGCCCACGCGACGGTTAGCGTGGGGCGAATACGCCGACCGCCTCGACCCGATGGTAGAAGTCCGTGCCCACAACCATGGAGACCGAGAACTGAATGCCGAGATGGTCGTAGATCATTCGAACGCTATGTCCAACCGGGAACGACTCGGCCGGCACGCCAAGCCGATCCTGCACGTCGTCCATGTTGGAACCGCACCCAAGGCCATCGGCCGTAGCGACCCCAGGCATCGCGGCCCCGATGTAGAAGATACTCCCGGACGCATCCGTCTCCACCACGAGGTGGCGGTCGGGCCAAGTGTAGCTGTGAGTGCCCCTGCGCGCGGGCACAGCAGGCTCCTGCAACAGGTCCGCGCGGTTCGGTGTGCCGAGGATCGCGGAGGCCATTGTGATGCTCATGCCGAGCTTGATTGTCCCAATGCCAACGCCCGGCGAAACAACGTAGGGCCCCTGATCCTGTGCAGCCGCTGGCACGATGACCAGCAGCATCGCACAAATCGCGCCCGCGACTCGCATCATCGCATTCACCTCCGTCGAGACACGACGATCGAGATTCAACGACCCTACTACCATCGTCGATACCCTCACGCGGAAACCGCTAAACCTTCCCTCGCGCCCAGGAGCTGCCCGCCGCGGCAATCCCCCGGCCAGTCGCCATGGTCACACTAGCGGGTCCGGTGCCCCGGGGCTGCGAGGCGTGTGTCCGGCAGATGGCAGGCAGTTCATTCACAGCCTGGCTGCTAGACGAGGCTGTCCGCGTTTGAGTTGAGCCACCCAGGGAACAACATTAATAACGGAACCTCAATGGGACCGCGTTACGCACCACACTCGCTGCAGATACCACCTCGCATCACACAAAGGTGACCACCGATGAGTGAGTGCATCGGTATTCTGCGCGAAGCCGATAACGAATATACGCTTATCCTTGAGTGTCGAGGTTCCAGTACCTGCGATTGGCACCTATTTCGCACTCACTGGGCTGCAGAAAATGGCTTCCTACGAGGCAGTGTTGCGAGACTCGCAGAAGGGAGCGCAACCGATCGGGAAGCCGCCATCTCAGACGCCCATGATATTCTGCAACACACCATCATCCTAGCGCGGCCTCTGACCCAAACACGGCGGAGTTAGACGGTCTCCTACGTCTACCTCGAATCCGGGCTTAAGCAGAATCTGCGTCTCGTTGCCACGTGTTCCGTGAGCGATGGACCACTAGCATCACGGATCGGGAGGAGCGGCATGCGTGAGAAGTGTGAATCAACGGTACCCGATTCCAAAATCACTGGTATGGGTAGTCATATATCGTAGCCGGACTATCGGTAGATCCAGTTGGAGCTACCGTTGGCGCTCAGCTTGCGTGAAGGGGGTGTCAACAATGCCACGGTTCTATTGTCCTGAATGCAACGCCGTAGCGAAGGTGAACCCCCAGTACGGAACCGAGGTCGTATCAGTCTATTGCTTGAAGCATATGCGCGGGACGAACGATGGTTCTGGACTGGTCCGCATGGACCTTCTGCCTACGAGCTTCGAGACTCAGCCGGACGCCCAGTTTTCGCTGGTGGCTATCTCACGCCTGACGAAAACACCCCGACACCCCATTATGCACAAGCAGAACGACCCGTGTTTGCAGCCTGAACCAAACGCCAAATCGGCTTAGTCCACTCGCGGCGCGAGACATGCGAGGACCTGAGGAGAAGAGCGAGGGGTGAACCGCGAGGGACGAAGGCGCCACAAAGAACGGTGGACGATCGTGGGAGGTGGGCACCCATGAAACGCGGACGGCGGCACCGACGCTTGTTAACGTGGGCCGTGTACTTGGCATTGTCGTTGATGATTGTTGCAGGTCAGGCGGTAGCACCGGCGTTCGCCCAGACTGCGAGACCGCCAGTGATCGTTAGCCTCACCGCGATCTCGCCGGTGGTCGCGCTAATCGCCGGCATCTTGATTCTCGTACTACCACGCCTGCTGAATTACATCGTGGCCCTCTATCTGATCGTGATTGGCCTAGTTGGGTTGTTCGGACGCTGAATTGTGCCACATCGGGTTGCGAAGCCGTTCGATCGGACCGTGCTTTTTCTACGCAAAACCAGTAATCGCCGCCGTTGCCCGCACGCACGAAGGGCAAGCCGGGCATATGTGTACGCCCCGTCCTGGGCAACGCCAAATCTATGCACGGTTATTAGAATATGCAAGGTTAGTGCGAACAGGCCAGAGGGAAGAATGCTAGAGCGGGAGGGCAAGGCGGAACGAAGGAGGTGACAGCCGTGTTCTTCCCATGGGTGGCGGTTGGAGTATTTCTTGGACTATCGGCCATCGCTGTCGCGGTTGCGAATAGCAACCGATGAGAGCGATGAGAACAAGGGACTGTCGCTCGTCCGATAGGTCGCAGGTGATGTTTGACTAGCCAGGGGGGCGGATCCGGAAAGGGTCCGCCCCTTGCACTTCCTACGAACCAACTGAAGGAGAGGGGTGTCATGAAGCTGACCTGCCCACAACAGGAGCGTAGTCCGATCGAAACTCAACGGCTGCACTCCTCTCTGCTCCGATAGAGCCGCTCGACAACCGTTGCGCCATGGGGCGGCCCCACGAATAGTGACACATCTCAAGCGGTGAGCCGCACGGTTATCTCGCGCGAGGACGTGGGTACAATTAGGATGACCCGAAGTGAAAGGAGGGATCGACATGCGTCGAGCGTTGGCGGCACTCGCGATTGGCGTGACAGTAGCGCTGACGCCAATGGCAGCGATGGCGCACGGAGGGATGTCTGATGACTCCACGAGCGTCGGGTATAACGGTACCGACTTGGCGCCAGCGGACTTGCTGACACCGAGCTACTTGGACAAGAACGCGCAAGGTGACGGCAACGGTCAGTGATTAGGACAGTGCGGGCGCGCATTCGCGGATTGGCGTGAGGGAGACGCATCAACACCACGTTAGTTCGCGGATCGTATGCCCGCGCTTCTTGATGGAGGCGTGTTGCGAGATGCGATGCCCCGGCCGTTGACAACTCATCCGCAGCGCTCTGCAATGACCGCAGCATCGGCCCTAGAGCGAGGTAGACCTGGAACGTCTCGTACTGCCGCGACGTTCCGCAGGGCTGCCGAGTGCAGGCGGTCCGTCCGCGTCGCGAAAACCGACTCTGCACTTCGTTGTTAGAGTGCGTTCGCGATTCGGGCGATGCACGCTGCCGTAGAGCCATTGGGTACCTCGAGGAAATCGCCTACAAAGCCAGCCGCGGCATCAGTAACGATCGCGACCACCACCGCAAGTGACGGACAGATCCATAACAACGCGCGGCTCGGGCCGCCCGCGGGCTGGAACGATCCAAACCCGGCATGACCATACGAATCCGCCGGGACCCCAGGCCACAGGGCTTGGCCAGCGTTCACAAACCAACCATACCCGTAGCGGGACCCCGGGATGTCGGGATTCACAAGGCGCGTGGCCCGCGCGACGTACGTCTCCGGGATCAACTGCTCCCCGCGCCGGCGGCCCGCGTTACACCAAAGTTCCCCCCAGGTCGCGAGATCGGCAAGCGTGGAGTCGATGGCAAGTTTGGGTCCCGGATTCTCGACATCTCCGGGCGTAAACTCGCCGGGGAAGTGGTAGATTCGCCAGGAACCCGCGCCCAGGGGCACCTTGAAACGATGTGCGACTTCGGCGGCGACTTCATCGTGCGGCAATCCCAAGTAGCGAGCAACCACCCGCTCTGCGGCTGTGAAGGCCGCGCTGTTGTACAGAAAACGTGAACCCGGGGGATCCGGCGTCAGCCACCCGGAAACCCCGCTGGCCAAATGATGCAACGTGATCCTTGCATCGTCCGGATCACCGCTGATGGTCATCAGTTCCGGCCAAAGATCGGTCGCCTTGAGGTGAATGACGAAGTCGCTCGTCCCGGCGGCGCAGCCAATCAGCGCGCTGTTGAACGACTTTCGGATGCTGCCGATCTCGAACAACGTGTCGGCAGCGATCCCTCGATACATCTCCAGGCCAACGCTGCTCCCGTGATGGCGAATGACGCAACCCAGTGGGGCGTCGCCGAGTGATTGGGCGATCCATTCCACCGCGTCGCGAAGCCGGCGGGAAAGCAGGGGCTGGACGCGCCCCCCTTTCACGATTCGCCCCATGCTTGAACCTGGGCCCGGATCGCCGCGTCACGTGGCCCGCGCAATCGTCGATACACGATGCTCGGGTCGGCCTGCCCCGATGCTGTCTCGGAACACCACGCCGCCCTTCATCACGAACCTGACCTGCTTCAACGCGTTGATACTGGATACAGGATCCCCCTCCACAGCAATCAGGTCCGCATATGCGCCGGGGGTGAGCGCCCCCAACCGCCCCTCCATCCGCAACAGCTCTGCAGCACGTGTCGTGGCAGAGCGGATCGCCTCTAACGGTTCCATTCCGTACGATACCATCAGGTCAAATTCGTCCACCTGCTCGCCGTGAGGAAACGACCCAACATCGGTTCCAAAACAAATCTTCGCGCCCATCCGCAACCCCAATTGGAAGGCCCGCTTGTGACGTTGCACCAACTCGCGGTCGAAGTCGGTGAATTGCCGCTTGTGATAAGTTGCCATGGTCGGACACCAGAACAGACCATGTTCAACGAGGAGCGTCATCACCGATTGATCGAACAGCGTGCCGTGCTCTATGGACCGAGCGCCGCCGAGGATGGAGGCCCGCGCGCTCTCGCCACCGTAGGTGTGCGCGATGACATCTCGACGCCAGCGCTTCGCTTCCTGAACGATGGTCTGGACGTCTTCGAGATTCATCTGATGCAACGGCTCCATGGTGGTCCGATCGACGTCTCGTCGAGTACTGGAGGCGTAGATCTTGATCCAATCGGCTCCGAGGTTCACTTGGCGCCTGACCTCGAAGACCATGCGCTCCCGCGTATCGGCGACCGCAGCCATTGCGGGCAGGTTCAGCTCCGGATTAACACCTTGCAGCGTCATGTCTCCGGCAGTGATGGAGATCCCATCCGAGGCCACCTGCATTCGCGGCCCCGCCACAATCCCTCGGTTGATGGCCTCGCGCAACGCCACATCGGCGTGCCAGACGCCCTCGTTGTCGGTGTCCCGAATCGTCGTGAACCCGAGATCGAGAGCCGTGCGCGCGGCCGCCACCCCTTCGATCGCGCGGCAAACCTGCGTCTTGAAGAGGATCGCCGGGGGCCAGACCTGATCCTCGGGGCGAAGCAACATATGGGTATGGCAGTCGATCAAGCCCGGCAACAGCGTATGGCTGCCCAGGTCCAACACAGACGCGTCGGCTGGACATGCGTCGGTCACCGATTCGATCCGGTCTCCGTGAACAACCACGAATGCATCGTGCAATACTTTGCCGGAACTGGGCTCGAGCACGCGTGTCGCTTTCACCGCGATTCGACTGCTGGCTTCCAGTGGGTTGGTCACAGGCGCGTCCTCCCTGCACCCTGAGATCAAGGAGACCTCGTTACAGTATGGCCACCGTCGTCCAAACTGGAAAGATCCAGATCTGCGAAATCTGGTGGGCCAGTTGACCTCCTGCTTGCGTGTCGTCCCCGGCGCCCAATAGTCGAACCACGCGACAAAGGCGCCCTCCGTGCCCTCGAACACGTACTACCACGAGGTGTCCTCCCCGTCTGGCCCACCTCGTACCTTGATCATGCAACCAGATTCGCAGGAGATTCGCCTCGCGCGACTCGATGGATGTTCTGAGCGATCAGCTCGGCGCGCGCCTCGAGCGTGCCCTGGGTCCAGCCCGACACATGCGGGGTCATGAGCACATTGGTCAACTCATGAAATGGGCACCGTGCGGGAAGAGTTGGGCCGGGTCCCGTAGGGTACTGATACCAGACATCGAGGGCTGCGCCGGCGATGGCCCGCTCCGCGAGCACCCTGTAGAGAGCGTGCTCGTCAATGATTTCGGCGCGAGCGACGTTGATGAGGAAGGCGGTTCCCTTCAGCAACCGAAGCTCCCGTTCTCTGAGAAGGCGCCGGGTAGCTGGCGTAAGCGAGAGCGTACCCGCCAGATAGTCGGCCCGTTGCAGAATGTCGTCCAGGCTATCGGGTCCCCCAAGCAACGCGAGCGCGTGAGCGACAGGCTGCCTCACCTCGCGTCGCATCGCCCAGACCGCCATGTCGAACGCCTGGGCCCGCTGCGCGACGGCTTGTCCGATTCGGCCGTAGCCGAGAATGCCGAGTGTCTTGCCTGCGAGCTCCGGGCAAGGCGCCGGCGGTGGCGTCGACACGGCCCACTGGCTCTGCCACTCTCCTCGGCGAAGGGCTGCGTCGAGTGCACAAAAGCCGCGAGTCAGCGTCAGCATCGCGCCCATGGCCTACTCTGCAATGCCGACTTCGTGGCCGTAGATCTTCGCGAGCCGGGCGCCCGCGGGGAACGCCGCTCTGTCGATACGGTCGAGTCCGGCTCCGGCACCTGCACAAGCTTGAGTCGCCTGGCGGCGGCGCCCATCTCGCGGGTGAACTCCAGCGCCACCAACACGTCCACATCGGCGAGCCGCGAGACGATCCCCAGCTCGTCACCAACAATGACGTCGCACGGAATCTCGAGGTGAGCTCGCACCCGTGGCTCGAGGCGGGCGGCGAAGGTCCCGGCGAAAACGACCCGAAGCATCAACGGTCCACAACATGTGAGCGCCAACGATGTGCCAGCAGGAGCAGCCTCCCATCGGGCGGAGCGAATCCGCCTTCTCAGACGTCGATGTCTACGATGATCGGGACGTGGTCACTCAAGCCGGACCCGCACCAGTCCTCAAACGTGCCAAGGCGAAGACCTTTGACTCTGTCGATCCAGCGATTCGGGAGAAACACATAGTCGATGTGATATGTCGGGCCGTCCTTCGTGCGGTCCCTCCAGTACAGCGTCGGAATGGTCTCCCGACCATGAGGTTCGCCGCGGACGGCGTGATAGGCGCTGACAAGCCCGAGGCCTTCCAGCGTCTGCACCGCGGCCATGTGATTGATACGCCATCCCGGTTTGTCCCAAATGGCATTGCTGTTGAGGTCGCCTGCAACGACGGCCGGCTGGTCGGCGAGAAACGCCTTGTATCGGGTGAGCGCCATGTGGAGCGGGCCCGCCTGATTCTTCCTGATGACGCCCCCGCTTGCGTTCTGGGCCCACACCGCTAACACATTGCACTCGACCGGTCCGGAGACGTGGACGGGGGCGATGTAGTGAAGCGTCTGATAGTACGGTTTCGACAAGCGCGCCGTGTATCCGTTGAAGGTGAAGACACCCAACCCCTTGTTGGGGTTCTGCCCGATCCAGACCGGATCATGTTCCAACCGATCTGATTTTGCGCGCGCACGAAAGCGCTCCGGCTCGGCGCATTCACAGACGATCGCGACGTCCGGTCCGATATCGAGCAGGGCCGCAAATTTGCGATCCAAGGCCATGTTACAGTTCCAGACAACGACCCTCATGGGCTCATGGCAACCTCGAGGTCGCTACCGTCGGGTCGGTCGCGACGGTGTACACGAGCAACCGAATCTCTCGCGATCATCCTCGCTGGACGACCTCCCTGAATCTCGGCTTTTCGCCATCGAGTCTTCGTCGCTTTGATGGCGATCTCTCTTGCGCTGGTCGGAGCGGTCAGGCGGACCACCTCGATCCCGACCGCGTCGGCGCGCCCACACGCTCGCGTGTGGGGCCATCCCCTCGCGAGCTCCACGAGCGCTCTCAAGCGATGGAGGGGCCGGCGCCGCTCCGCTCATTCAAGGGTCATGGGCGGCTCCTATCGACGCGCACGCGATTGTCGTGATAAACCGCACCGCCGCCCATATCCGAGTCGCGCGCGTCAACAGTAGCGTTGATCGTTGCACTCTCTTTCGAGCAGCCCGGCCACCGACCTTTGGTGCTGGCGACTACGCCAGGCCTGATGCGATCGCTCACGTCCGCCACGGCAAAGAACGCACCTCGAGCGTTGGCGACCCGCACCTCGTCCCCTGCGGCAATGTGGCGCGGGCCCGCATCGTCCGGATGAATCAGCAGCGTCGCGACGCCCGCCCGCTGCTGTTGGCTCGGCACGTTCGCGAAAATGGAATTCAGGAAGAAGTGGTTCGCGGGTGTAACAAGCGCGAGCGGGTATTCGCGGGCCAAGGCAGTATCGCGCTGGGACGTCTCGTGCGAAGGCGTGTAGCCCGCGATGGGATCCAACCCAGACCCTGCCATGCGATCGGAGACGAATTCCAGCTTGCCGGACGCGGTCGGAAAGGCATTGCCGAACGGGACGAACGGATCGGGATAGTTCAGCCGCATCCAACCGCGAGCCTTCAGTTCCTCGAACGTGATACCCGCCAACGACGGATGCCCACTGTCGAGCAGCTGCCGCGCGATCGTCTCGTCACTGTCGTACAACGCCGGTGTGTCGAGGCCCATCGTTCGCGCCAGTCGCCGGAACATCTCCGTCGCAGGCAGGCACTCGCCCGGAGGTGGGACGGCCGGCTCGTTCCAGGCCAGGTACAGATGCCCGTATGCGATCAGCAGATCGCGGTGCTCGATCTGCATCGTCGCCGGCAATACGATGTCCGCGTAGCGTGCAGTGTCGGTGAGAAAGTGCTCGACCGCGACGGTGAACAGATCGTCCCGCGTCAGGCCGCGCAGGACCTTCGTCTGATTTGGGACGCTCGCCGCGGGATTACTGCCGTACACGAATAGCGCCCTGACCGGTGGATTGTCGATCTCGAGCAGGCCTTCACCGAGCCGTTTCGCATCCAGCGCACGCGTCTCCCGAGGCTTGAGATCATCGCGCCATAGGGCGGTCCAGTTCACGCCAAAGAAGCCCCGTGTGTCGTAAAAGACGCCGCCGCCCGGATACCGCCAGTCGCCGGTAACACCCGGAATACACGTGATCGCTCGTACCCCATCCCGCCACCGCCGTGACGTTGAAGGCCGATGCCGATACGAATCCCGGTCGGCCGCGTCTCGGCGAGTCGTTTGCCCAGCCGGACGATCGATTCAGCGGGGAGCCCGGTAATCTCGGCGACGCGAGTCGGCGGATACTCGAGAATCCGCCGGCGAAACGCCTCCCAGCCGACGGTGCGTTCCTGGATGAATTGCTGATCTTCCTTGCCTTCGGCCAGCACGACATACAGCAGGCCGAGGGCGAGCGCCGCATCTGTTCCCGGTATCGGCGCGAGGTGCCAGTCGCTCGCCGCGGCGGTCCGTGTCCGAATCGGATCTATGGAGACGACGGACGCACCGGTCCTTCGAGCCTCCAGGATGGATCGCCACAGATGGTGATGCGTCGACAGCACGTTCGCGCCCCAAAGCACAACGAGCTTCGAGAATCGGAACGTCTGCGGATCCATTCCGACGCGATTGTCCCCGAGCGTGTAACCGGTGCCGAATCCCCCTGCGATCGTGCACAGCGTGAACACCGAACGCGACGCCCCGAGCACGTTCCACAGCCGTCGTCCGGCGCCGTACATGCCTTGGATCAGCCCCATGCTGCCGCTGCCCACGTAGGGCCAAATGGCCTCGGCCCCATGCGTCGCGATCGCGTCGCCGAGCCCCGCCGCGATCCTCTCGAGTGCCTCGTCCCAAGAGATCCGGCGGAACTCGCCGCGCCCCTTCGGTCCCGTACGGCGCATTGGATACAGCACGCGATCGGGGGAGCGCGCGTACGTCAAGTAGTGCGCGACCTTGTTGCACAGCGCGCCGCGAGTATACGGATGGGCGGGATCGCCGCGAAGCGCGAGCGGTTCGCCGTTCTTGACGGTCACGATCCAACTGCACGTGTCCGGGCAATCAAGCGGGCACGCGCCGCGAACCTGTCCGTCACCGGGTCCAGGTGTCATTGGCTCAGCCAGTTGGGCGGCCGTACTCGCGTCTTTGGTCATGCGGACGACGATCCGGTCGCCGCCGCACCGGATGGGCATCTGCCGGCGGTTGACCAGCGGGAGGTCCCCCGCCAACCCGACTTCGATGCCACAGGGCGCCCTTCTTCGAATGAAGACCGGTCCCGGCGCACCTCACCCGATTCGCTCGGCTTCGCCGACGTAGGCGATGGCGTCTATCTCGAGCAGCATGCCGGGGACCAGTCGCAGATCGCTCCCCACTGTGGTGCGAGCGGGATACGGCTTGCGGAACCGACGCGCGTATACGGCGTTGTACCTGGGGAACAAGCTCGTATCAAGTAGATGCGCGCTCACTTTCACGACGTCGTCCAGCGTGGCCCCTTCAGATTTGAGAATCACCTCGATATTGTCAATCGTGGCTTCAGTTTGCTCCTCGATGGTTTCGCCTTTCACGGTGCCGTCTGGACCGATGGGGCCCGTCCCAGTCACAAAGATGAAGTTCCCAGCTCGCCACCCTTGCGAGTAGGCTCCGCGGGGCGGCGCCCCCTTGTCAGTCTGGATGACGTGCTTGGCCAACGCTACCCCCCCTCATTCTCCCAGGCGCCGCATTTGTCCGCCGAGTAACCCGAGTCTCCGCTCCGACCCCTGAACAAGATGGGCTCGCTGCCGGGGGACGACCGAATCAAGCACCATGAATACTCGCACATTGCCGATCGAGGTGAAAGGTCCAGATTCGCGAGCGGTGGTGGACCAGCCGCAACTGCAGAGGCAGTCGATCTAGCCGGAAGTGGCTACCTGCTCGCCCAGCGGGCTCCCTTTCCTGCCGGCCACGTCGCCTACGACCAGGCAGCGGCACCGTTGCTCGGCTGTGCGGGTGCTAGACTCAAGGCACGCGTTGGCGCTCAAGAAGTTCACAACCGCGGGCCTTGGCCAGACAGGGTTCGATAAAAGCACGGCGCGTATTGCTATCTCCGATTCCCCATCCTCGCTGGTTTGCCCCGGGCCGCGGCCCGCGGCGTTCAACCGCCTGGGTCGCTGATCGGCGGGCAAGGCCCAGAGGAGACGCTGGTCCTCTGCGATCATCTGGTCCATCGGATTCCATGATCCTGGTACTTCCGTTATGGACAAATCGGTTGTTACAATTGGACCAGCTATGCCGACATGGGACGTTACATTGGAGACGAATCGGGCGGGGGATTTGCCCATCTTCCTGCAAGTGGCCCGTGCGATCACCGAGGACATTCAGCGTGGTCGCTTGCGACCCGGGATCAAACTCCCGAGCAGCCGCGCGCTTGCTCGGCAACTGCGGGTTCACCGCAATACCGTTCTCGCGGCCTATGGAGAACTGATCGCCGAAGGCTGGCTCATCACATCACCGGCCCGGGGGACGTTCGTCTCCAAGTCTATCCCGGAGCCTCGAGTCCGGACCAAGAGGTTATCGGCCACAAGCGCAGGAGGCGCCCCGCCTGCATTGGCCTATCGACTTCAATCCGCGCCAACGGCTCACAGACCCGAAGTGCTCCCCTCGGGGTGTCTCGATCTGAGCAGCAGCAACCCGGATCTCTGCGCGTTCCCGATCGACGCGCTGAGTCGAGCCTATCGCCGGGCGCTAAGGCAGTACAGCCCCCATCTTCTGAGCTACTGCGATCCCGAAGGCCATGCAGCGCTGAGGGAAGCCATCGCAGCCATGGCCTCGGCCACGCGTGGCCTTACGGCTGCGCCTGCGAATGTGTTTATCACGCGAGGCGCCCAAATGGCGGCAACGCTCATTGGCCGTTCCATCGGCGGACCGGGTGACACGATCGCCGTGGAAGCCCTGGGCTATCAACCGGGGTGGGAGTCCTTTCGGCAGGCTGGCCTCCGACTCGTTCCCATCCCGGTGGACCAGCAGGGGTTGCGCGTGGATCTCCTGAACGACTTCGCAGACGCCAGTCGACTACGGGCCGTCTACCTCACACCGCACCACCAGTATCCGACAACCGTCACGCTCTCACCCGGACGCCGCATGGCATTGCTTGATCTGGCGGTGACGCGTGGCTTCGCGATTATCGAGGATGACTATGATCATGAATTTCATTACGACGGCAGACCCGTCATGCCGCTGGCGAGCCTTGATCGACATGGCGCGGTGATCTACATAGGGACCCTGTCCAAAGTACTGGCTCCAGGATTACGCATTGGCTACGTTATCGCACCGAAGCTGCTCATCGAGGCCCTCGCCGGGCATCGATCCTTCGTGGACGCATGCGGCGATCATGTCGTGGAGGCTGCGGTGGCCCGGATGCTCAACGACGGGGAGGTGCCGCGATACATCAATCGGCTACGGCGTATCTATCTCAAGCGGCGCGAGTCGATGGTTGAGATACTCCAATCCCAGCTGCGCGGCGCCATCACGTTCTCGCCGCCCTCGGGCGGCATGGCGATTTGGGCCAAAGTGACGCCGGAGATTGATGTCGACGCCTGGGCCGCGTCCGCACTTTCGCACGGCGTGGCATTTCACACGGGGCGTCGATACACGTTCGACGGGGCACCGGCGCCGTACGTCCGGCTCTGCTTTGCTTCTCTTGCCGAGCAGCATATCCAAGAGGCCGTGAGCCGAATGGCCGCGGCACTTCCCGTCCTCGCACCGCACCGGATCTCCTCGACATCCTGAATCCTGTACCCGCTCTGGTCGCAGCCAGCTCGGGTACACTTGGGTGAACGGGCGCGCAGGGCTTCTCGAATCTCCCTCCCTCCGCCGCGTCCATCGTGTCGATTTCCAGTCGCGGCTCGCGTTCAGTCCGCGAGGGGATACCCGCCGTAGGCTACCAGCCCGCCGTCGTGACCGCGGCGCTACTGCTCGAAGGACAAGGCACGCACAGAAGCGTATCATAGTGGGGGCGGGGATCCGCTCGTCCGGCCCTGCCCGCAGGGCGAATGCGGAGGTGGGGCATGCGACGGATCTGGGCCGCGGTCATGCTGCTCGCGTTGCTGGCCGCGCTGTGGCCAGGCGGAGCGACGGCGCAACCGAAGAATCAGCTTACGTTCTGGAGTTGGCGCGAAGAGGACCGCGCGTTCTACGAAGGGGAGATCCGCAAGTTCGAGGCGCAGAACCCCGGCGTGTCGATCGCGTTTCAGACGTTCAAGCCGACGGAGTACGCCACCGCGCTCTCGGCCGCGATGCAGGCAGGAAAAGGGCCGGACATCATTCAGCTCCGCGCGTACGGCGCGCTGCAGCCTTTTGCCCGGCCCGAGTTTCTCGTCCCGCTCGAAGACAAGGTGCCCGAGCTGAAGACGTTCTCGCCGCAGTGGCTCGACGGAGCCCGTAGTACGACCGACAAGAAGGTCTACGGCGTGCCGTTTGCCACGCAGACGCTCGTTATCTTCTATAACAAGAAACTGCTCGACCGCGCGGGCGTCAAGCCGCCGAACACATGGGACCAATTCATCGCCGCCCTTCAGACCCTTAAGGATCACGGGATCACGCCCCTCGCGAACGGCGGCAAGGAGGGCTGGACGCTGGAAGTCGCGTTCGGGGTGTTGGGTCCGACCTTCTTCGGAGGCCCAACGTTCTACGACGCCGTGACCCACGGACAGACCACGTTCAGGAACCCGGCGTTCACCGGCGCCCTCGCGAAGTTCGCCCAGATCCGTCCGTTCATGCCCCAGGGCTACATGGGCGTGGCGTACACGGATATGCAGCAGTTGTTCATCAACGAGCAGGCGGCGATGTACATCGGCGGGATCTTCGAGCTCGGGTATTTCCAGGCCCAGAACAAGTCTCTCGAAATGGGCATCTTGCCGGGCCCGGTCGCGCGTGCGGGTGACACGCCGTGGGTTAGCAGTTACGACGACGGCAACTACGGCGTGAACGCCAAGACCCCGTACATGGACGCGGCGATCAAGTTCATCCGGTTCACGGCGACGCGCGATTGGGGACAGGCCTTCACGGACCAACTGAAGCAGATCTCGGCGGTCCCGGGGATCCAGGTGCACGACCCGCTCCTCCAGCAGGCCGTCGGCTTCATGCACCACTCGACGCCATACCTGATGCTCGTGGGGTTCCGCTGGCAGAACCCGACCGGCAGCGATCTGATTCAGAACGACCTCCAGGGGCTGTTCAGCGACAAACTCACCTCCGAACAGGTCGGAGCGGACGTGACCCACGGGCTGTCCACGTGGTTCGCCCCGTTCCGAGGCCGGTGAACCTCTGCCGGGGCGGCGACCTGGATGCAGGTTGATCGGGGCGGGCGACGACCCGCCCCGGTCTTTTCTACGAGGGCTCGCCGCCGATGAACGGGAGACCGCCCGCGCTGCGCCCGAGGCTGCCCTACCATCGCGCGCGCGCGGTATGGGTGGCGGCGTTTCTCGCCCCGGCGTTCATCCTGTTCACCGTGTTCCTCGCCTATCCCATCGTTGGCGCCATGGCCTACAGCCTGTACCGGTGGGACGGGATCGTGCGCGGCGGCTTCGTTGGCCTGGCAAACTTCCGGCGGCTGCTGACCGAGTACCCCTATAGCATACGGATGCTGGGGGCGCTCGAACACAACGTCTGGGCGTTTGTGCTCACGATGGTGATCCAGAACGGGATCGGCCTTCTGTTCGCGGTACTGCTCGCGGGCCGGGCGTGGGGCGCCGGGGTCTACCGGGCGATTTTCTTCATGCCTGTGGTGCTGTCGCTGGTGATCGTCGGGTTTCTCTGGGAGTTGTTCTTGAACCCAGTCTGGGGCGCCGTCAACAAGCTTCTCGTCCTCGTCGGCGCGGGCGCCCTCGCGCGGCCATGGCTCGGCGATACCCACACCGCGCTTCTGAGCATCATCCTCGTCAACGCGTGGCGGTGGGTCGGGTTCCCGACGATCGTGTTTCTCGCCGGCATCCAGGCGATCCCGGACGAGTACCTCGAGGCGGCGCGGCTAGACGGCGCCGGACCGGGGGCGTTGTTCTGGAGGGTCGTGTTCCCGCTGCTCGCTCCCCAGGTGAACATCATCGTAATCTTGACGTTCATCGGGGCGTTCAACTGGTTCGAGTTGCCGTATGTGATGCAGGGCGTCACCGGAGAGCCGTTCCACTCCACCGATGTGCTGGGCCTCCTGTTCTACCGCTCAGCGTTCGGCGCGATCGATACCGGAAACCCGGACGTCGGGATCGGCTCCGCGATCGCGGTGGTCATGTTCGCACTGATCCTGGTGACGAGCGGCCTGGGCGCGGTGTACCTTCGCCGGCGCGAGGTCGAGGGATGATCGCGCCCCCCGTGAGCCGGGGCGCGTCTGGCCGGGGACCGGGCGGTCTGGTCGCGACCGGCGCCGTGCAGGCGCTGCTCGTGTCCAACACACTGCTCGTGATCCTTCCGATGGCGTTCATGGTGCTGTCGTCGTTGAAGACGACACGGGAGATCTTCCAGGAGCCGTTCGACCTGCCGAGCACGCTGCGCTGGGACAACTACGCGCAGGTCTGGAACGCGGCGCACTTCGGCATCTACTTCCGCAACAGCGTCGTCGTGACGGTCGCGTCCATGTGCCTGATCCTGGTAACGGGCACGTTCGCCTCGTACGCGCTCGCCCGCTACCGGTTCCGCGGCAACGATCTGATCTTTGTCTACTTCCTCGCTGGCATCATGGTGCCGATCCGCTTGGCGATCATCCCGCTGTTCGTCCTGATGCGGGACCTGTCTCTACTCGACAACCTCTGGTCGCTCATCCTCGTGTACGCGGCGTCGGGCCTGCCGAGCGCAGTGTTCATCCTGACGGGATTCCTGCGCACCATCCCGCACGAACTCGACGAGGCGGCGCGGATCGACGGCGCCGGCGAGGTGGGGATCCTCCTCCGGGTCCTGCTCCCGCTGGTCCGCCCGGCGCTCGCGATCGTGACCGTCTACAACGTAATCCCGATCTGGAACGACTTCTTCTTCCCGCTCGTGTTCATCCACGAAGACGCGCTGAAGACCGTGCCGCTCGGGCTCACCGTGTTCTTCGGTGAATATCAGACCAACTGGGCCCTCCTGTTCGCCGGGCTGACGCTCGCGGCGGCGCCGGTGCTCGCCCTCTACGTTATGCTGTCGCAGCAGTTCATCCGGGGGTTGACGGCAGGTGCGGTCAAGGGGTGAGCCGAAGCGCGGAGTCGGATGACGCGGGTTCGTCAAACGGGCCGGCGTAGTCTCAGGCGAGAGGCCGCCGGCGTGCGGCCTGCGTAGCGGCCGATGGTCTAACCATTGCAGGGAGTGTTGCAGGACAGATCAACCAAAGTCTTGACAAGAATTTCCCGCAGACCTGCCTATTCAGGACCTCCGGGTAATTGTATAGTTGTATCCCCGATGGATGTCGATTCGGGATGTCGATTCGATGGTACTCTGCGGAGGATACCATGGCGGGCCGGCGTCACTATATTGAGGTGCGCGTCCTGTACGGCAAAGATGCCAGCGTTGAGCTGAACGAATGGGCCGCAAAGGGCTACAAGATCGTGGCTGCCACGGCCGATCGCATCATTATGGAAGCAAAGATCAAGGAGAAGGACAAGAACGACGAAGACGACGACGACTAGCTATCCCGCGGGGCGTCCCATCCCGCGCTGTTTCGGCCCTCCACTCATATCGTTGCAACTCCCCGATGGCGAAGCCGCCTTGAGCGAACCACCGCCTGGCGCCGGGGACGATCGGGTCGGTGCGCGCCGGCAACCGTCACGAGGCGTCGATGGTCGGCAGGGCGCTGCGCGCAGCCTCCGCCAGCGAATCAAAGATCCTCAGCACCGCCTGCATTCCAGCGATATCGACGATCCGCCGCAGCGCCCCGGACGATGGAGCAACGACCAGCAACTTCCTCCGGTTGGTGGTGAGCCGACGCCCAAACCGGAACAAGGTGCCGACAGCATGGCTGTCGAGGTACGTGGCGTCGCCGAGCGACACGATCACGGTCCCGGATTCCGCACGCGCCGCGCGGTCGAGTGTTGCTGCGAATGCGTCGGTGTTCTCCAGATCCAGGTCACCGGCCACCGTCACGACAGGAATCCCGTCGATCTGGGAGATCTTCAAGGCCACCGGGTGCCCCGGCGGCAGCGCGGTCACGCCCCGCGGCGGACCCACCGCGGCGAGCGGCGCGCCCGAGACCGCGAGCGGGGCAGCCGGGATGGAGCCGTCGGCCGTAGACGGAGCCCGCCGGCCCGGGCCGCGGTCGTCGGGCAGCTTCACCGCCAGGCGCACCGTTGTACCCGCGGGCGTCGTGTCGACCTCGACGACGTCGACCAGCGCCTTCATCACGTGGAGCCCGTGTCCCCCTCCGTCGGCGGGTCGCACCGGCCGCCACGTCCCTTCGTCCGCCACGTCGATGCGGAGCACCGACCCATCGAGCCGCGCCCGAACGCGCACCGGCCCGGTCTTCGCGCCGTACGCGTGCTCGATCACGTTGTTGACGGCTTCGCCCACCGCCACGGTCACCGAGGCCAGACGGTCTGGATCCAAACCAGCGTCCAGCGCGAGCCTGCGGAGCGCCTGGCGGATCAACACGGCGTTCCGCGGCTCGGCCGGCAGGGTGATCTCGAACCGGTCAAGCCGTGTCCCTGCGACCGCCAACGTGATCACGGCGATGTCGTCGCGAATCGGTTCGTGCGTCAGCACCCGCCGCACGATGCCCTCAGCGTGATCTGAGGTCGCCTCCGCCAACTCGCGCCGCGCGGCCTCGATCACCGCAGCCTCTCCCACAATCGGATCATACCGGGTCTCGACGAGTCCGTCTGTGTACACAACCAGCAAGCTTCCCGCGGGCAACTCAACCGTCTGAAGCGGTAGCGGCTCGTCCCCCAGGTAGCCGAGGGGCAATCCGCCACACCCGAGCCGGGCAGGCTCCAGGTCATGGCCGACCAGGATCGGGGCCGGATGGCCCGCCGTGGCGTAGGCCAGGACGCACGTGTTCGGATCGAGCACTCCGAACAACGCCGTCGCCATCGTGTCGTCGCCGTCAGTGAGCGCGAGCAGGTCGCTGACATGCTTCAGCACGATCGAAGGATCGGTGTGCTCAAGCGCCGCCGCACGAATCGATTGGCGGAGTTGTCCCATCGTCACCGCGGCCCGCAGCCCCCGCCCCGCGACATCCCCGATGGAAAGCGCGAGGTGCCCGTTCGGCAGCCGGAACACGTCGTACCAGTCTCCTCCGATGTCCGATTCCCGGACCCCTCCGGAGCGGTACGCGGCGTGTACGGCGATCCCTGGAAGCTGCGGCAGCACGCCCGGCAAGAACGCGCGTTGAAGCGTTTCGGCGACCCGATGTTCTCGGGCATACAGGCGCGCCCGTTCGACGGCCTGGCCGCACTGCCACCCCAGCGTGAGCATGGACTCGAGGTCGTCCGCCCCCGGACTGTGGCGGTCGCGAAAGTTCATGCTCAACACGCCGATCGCGCGCCCGTGCAGCATCATGGGAATCGATGCGCGGGCGTCCCGCCGGAACGCTTCCGGAATCCCCTCGTGCTCGGGGGCGTCCGCATCGTCGTCGGGGTCGCGCCACGCGACCCGCCGAGTCCGGATCGCGGCAGCGAGCACCGGGTGCTGCTCAAGCGAAAGCCGGCGCGACCGCTGCGTGATCTCCGGCGGGTATCCCACCGCCCGAACGAGCTCTGCGGTGGACCCGTCCGGCCCGATCAAGAACAGACCGGCCGCGGTACCGCCGAGCGTCTGCAGGGCGTGCGTGACGATCACGTCGGCGACCTGCTCCGGCGTCACGGCCTCCGAAAGGGCCGCCGTGACCGCCTGCATCCGGCCGATCCGATCGACGGCGCGCTGAGCTGCAGCCCGCTGGAGCTGCTCGGAGCGGTGGAGCCGCGCGTTGTCCAGGGCCAGCGCCGCCCTCCGCGCAAGTTCCTCGGCGAACACAAGATCGCTGCCGGTGTACCGCCTGGCGGACTCCGCGGAGAAGAGGGTGATCGCTCCAAACGCCCGTTCCCTGGCCGTCAGCGGCACCACCATCGCCGACCGCGACCCAAGGTTGCGCATGATCGAACGCAGCGCCGCGTTGGGCATGGCCTCCTCGAGCAACGCGTCCGAGACGTCCGGGTACACTTCCGCCCTGCCCGTTCGCACCGCGTTCGCCGATCCGTATCCGGACCGCAGGTCGGGGGGATATTGACGCTGCACCTCGCGCATCAACGCCATACGGGCCGGATCCCGGTGTTTCGTAATCGCCGTGCGCAACGTCCCATCGTCACCGACGAGATCGATGATGCACCAGTCGGCGAGTTCGGCCACGAGCAGCCCGGCGAGGGTTTCAAGGTTGGCATCCACTTCGAGCGACCGCGCGAGGGCTTCGCTGGCTTCGGTCAGCACCTGCTGCTGTCGTTCGATGCGCTTGCGATCCGAAATGTCGCGGGCGATTACGGAAGCGCCCGCGATCATTCCCGAGGCAGTTCGAATCGCCGAGATGGTCAGGGACACGTCGAAGCGGGTCCCGTCCTTCTTCAGGCGCACGCTCTCGTGACGCTCGACGCGCTCCCCCCGCCGCAGGCGCGTCAGGATCCCCGCGATCTCGTCCGCGTGCTCCGGCGGCGCGAGCATCGAAACGGAGCGTCCGATCACCTCCGCAGGCGCGTACCCGTACAGTCGCTCCGCGCCGGCGTTCCACGTCAGGATGGTCCCATCGACCGTCTCGCTGAATATCGCGTCGTCCGAGGACTCGACGATCGACGCGAGCTTCCGGGCCGCGATGTCCGCATCGCGCAGCCGCACGGACGCCTCGACGACGAACGCGGACAAGAGGGCAAACAACCCGAGCACCGGCAGGATGGCCGGGAACAGTGAGAACGAGTACGCGGGCGAGACGATGAAGTACCGCGCTGCGAGCAGGCTGAAGATCCCCGCAACACCGCCTGGGATCCGCCCGCCGAGATACGCGGCGGCTCCGATCACGGGCAGCGCGTAGAGGAAGAGCCATCCGTCGGCGGGAAAGTCGGCGTGAAACGCCCAGACGAGGCCGCCCACACACAACGCGGCCAACAGGACCGCGACCGAAGTCGCATTGTGGGACCGTGCGCCGTGCGAACGGTGGGAACCGCGTCCAGCCGCCATCAGAGACAGCCGAGGCGCGGGCGCCAGTCATGTTCGCGGGTGACTCGTCGGCTTCTTCCACGCGAGGCGTCGATCGGCGCTCGCCTCCTCACCGCTCCAGGGCAACAGTAGTTTTCCCCGGCTCGTGTGGAATTCAAACCTGACGTCCGGTCAACTTCCACGCTCTTCTTCCGAGCGGCCGCGCGACCCGGACGTCAGCTCCGCGATCGCGAGGGCCGTCCGGGAAAAGACCGGGACCAGGCGCGGGAAGTCAATCGCATCCATGACGCGCCGCACGACGGGGGTGGGCTCCGCCACGACCAGTCTCTGACCCAAGCGCTCCGCCATGGCGTGGCACTGCCGCAGCGAATTCAGGCCGGTGCTGTCGAGATACCGTAGACCCCCGAGCGCCACGATCACGTGACGCCCGCGGCCGACGGCGTCGCGGACCGCTATCTCGACGGCCGCGGTGTTGCCGAGGTCCACTTCTCCGAAGGGCTCGACGAGCACGATCCCGGGAGCGCACTCGCGCGTCCGAATCTCCAGGTTCGGCGTGTCCATCGGTGCACCCCGTCGCGGCGTCAGCCTTCGACCGCGCGCACGTAGCGGTCCGCGGACCGCTGCACGGCGGCGGCGGCGCCGCTCGCGATGACGCGCCCCGCGAATGCCCCGTAGATGCGATCGAAACGAAACCCTGCGACCGCCCGGGCGATGCGCCGCACGGTCGCGGCATCGAGGGGAATGAGGTTTGGGTAACTATACATGAAGCTGACCCACCGGCGATCTGGCACCACCTGCAGGGTATCTCCCGTCAGGAGCGCGCCGCGGCCGCCCGCGCCTCCGGGCCAGTGGAGCACAGCGGCCCCGGGGAAATGGCCGCCGCAGCGAAGGAGCGTCAGCCCACCCGGAAGGACGAGGGTGTCTCCGTCCCAGTACACGATCGACGAGTCGGCACGCATCACCCACGCTCGGTCGGCGGTGTGCAGGTAGATGGGAACTCCCCCGAACGTCGCGCTCCAGTCGACCATCGACGAATAGTAGTGCGGATGCGAGATCGCGATCCCCGCGAGGCCGCCGAGGCGTCGCACCGTCTCCGCCGTCTCGTCATCGATCAGGCTCACGCAGTCCCAGAGAATGTTGCCGGCCGGCGTCTGCACGAGGAGGGCGCGCTGGCCGATCGCGAAGCTCGGCTCGGTTCGGATCCCGGTCAGACCCGGTTCCTCTTCGCCGATCACGTTCCGGTGGTCGCGACGCAGATCTTCCATGGTGACCCAAGCCTGCCCGTGCCAGTTGACATACTGGCGCTCCTCGTCGCAGATCGGACAACGAACAGGCCGGCGGTCCGACGGAGCAAGCTGCGTCCCGCACGTGGTGCAGATGCCGTAGAACATCCACCCACCTCCAGGGACACCGGGGAGACTTTCGCAAGGTCCGGCGCCCGACCCTGCGTCCCCCGTGAGGCGGTGGAGCAGACGCACCCCTCCCAACTGTCGGGGCGCGGAGGTGCCGTCGCGCCAAGCCGCATGCGAAAGCACGAACTCTTGTCGGTTGGAAGCGATCGGAGCCTTACGAGGGGTGACTTCTTGATTACAACGTATATTATCCCAAACCGGCACACCCTTGTCAAGATCGCCGCAACCCTTTGCGGCGCCTCACCCGTAAGCCCGTGCAGATCAAGCCATGGCACGCGAAAGGCAAACGCGCCGTGACGCTTATCGAGAAACTAGATTCAATCTATCATGCACCGGCCGGCGTTCTCGTCTCAGGTGACATCAGATCTTCATAGGTCCTTGAGCGGTTCTTCACGGGGACACTCTATCATGAACTCTGGCTGGACGGAGATTCAGCCACGCCCGGTCACCGGGGCGCGCGGGCCGTACTTCCCCCCCCTTGCGGCGGTTCGCGCGCTCCGCCCCGGGCACTTGTTGCGACGCTGCACTCGTTGGATCGCGGCAACCAGCACCGGTCACGCGGGCGAGGAACACGCGCCGGCGCGCTGAAGACCCTTTCCGTTCGCAAATCGGGCGTCTGCAACCGTGGGGCCGACAGGTCCCGGCGCCCCCGCCGGGAGGGGACGATGAGTACCCATCGCTTCACGCCGCACCACTACTTCAACACCCTCGGATCACATCCGCCCGTATTGCGAATCCGCGACGGAGACACGGTCGTCACGACGACGCTCGACGCCCGGGGATTTGACGCCACCGGAACGTCGGCCGCGCCCCGCGGCAACCCGCAGACCGGACCGTTCTACGTCGAGGGCGCAGACTCGGGCGACACGCTGGCCGTGCATCTGGACCGCCTCGCGCCGAACCGTCCGACCGGGTGGTCGGGCACCGTGATCGCACCGAACGTGCTGGAACCGGCGTTCGTGCGCGACCTCCCGCTGACGGCCGTCACGCAGTGGTGGATCGATCTGGAACGCCGCACGATCACGCTCGCCGACTCGGCGGCGGGACGTCCGTCGCTGCCGTTGTCGGAGATCGACCGTCACCGGCGGGCGGCGACGCGGGCGGAGATCCCGTCGCTGGCTCACCTGGCGATCGCCTTTGCCCCGATGGTGGGATGCTTTGGGGTGGCGCCCGCGGGGGGGCAGGCGATCTCGACGGCGACATCGGGACCCCACGGCGGCAACATGGACTACCGGGGATTCACCGAGGGAGCGACCGCCCTCTTCCCCGTGTTCGCCCCGGGCGCGCTGTTCCACCTCGGCGACTGCCACGCGGCGCAAGGGGACGGCGAAATCGTCGGCAACGGGGTCGAAGTGTCGTTCGAGGTGCAGTTCACGGTGCGCGTGCACAAGGGCCGGCGGATCGAGTGGCCGCGCGGCGAGAACGACGCATACATCTTCGCGCTCGGCAACGCCCGGCCGCTGGACCAGGCACTCCAGCACGCGACCACCGAGATGGTACGCTGGCTTGCTGAGGACCACGGGCTCGACGCGCGGGCAGCCAGTACGCTGCTCGGTCAGTGCGTCGAGTACGAGATCGGCAATGTGTACAACCCGGCGTACACGGTGGTCTGCAAGGTACCGAAGCGCATCTTGCGCGATCTGCGGCAAGGCCGATGACGGACCTTCGGGACCGCATCCTCAGGGAGGGCCGCAACCTCGGCAACGGCATCCTGAAGGTCGACGGGTTCATCAACCACCAAATCGACCCCGTCCTGATGGATGCGTGCGGGCGCGAACTGGCGTCGCGGTTCGCCCGGCTGCGGGGCACCCGCGTGCTGACCGCCGAGATCTCGGGCATCGCGCCGGCCCTAAGCACGGCGTTCCATCTCCGCCTCCCCGTCGTGTACGCGCGCCGCGAGCGCCCGGTGACGATGCCCGATCAGGTGCTCCTGACCGTGGCACCGTCGCACACGAAGCGGCGGCCGGCGGAGCTGATCGTCTCCCCGGAGTACCTTCCCCGGGGCGACCGTGTGCTGATCGTCGACGACTTCCTCGCCACCGGTCAGACGATCCTCGGTCTGGCACGCCTGACCGAGGCGGCCGGCGCGACGCTCGTCGGAATCGGGGCGCTGATCGAGAAAGCGTTTGAGGGCGGCCGCCAGACCCTCGCCCGGTTCGGGGTGCCGATCGAGTCACTCGCGACGATCACCGACATGAGCGGCGATCGGATCATCATCGCCTGACGGCGGACGGCCCCACTTCGGGGAGACCTGAGTCAGCCTTTGACCGCGCGGGCCGTGAGTGACGAACCGCAGAGACACGGGGCAGCGCGACCGGGGCCGCCGCGAGGCTCAGGCCAGCGAACAGGAGCGCCCCGCACCCTCCGAGACGGCGGCGGGCTGGCTCGGACCCCAGCGGGGCCAGCCCCAGGGGCGCTGGGGCGTCCGGGTCCGTGACAAGCCGGTCAGGATCGGGTACGCTTACAGCGTGGACCTGCGAGACACCCTCCTCGGGGAGATCCGCGAGACGACGCGCGGGGAGCCGGTCGTCGTGGCGTTCAGCGGCGGCCTCGACAGCACCGTCACGGCCGCCCTCGCCCGCGACGCCCTCGGCCCCGGACACGTCCTGCTCGTCACGGTGAACATGGGACAGTACGCGTACACGCGCGGCAACGAGATCGTCCTCGAGGTCGCCGAACGTCTCGGGTTGCAGCAGCGCTGCCTGCTGGGGCAGTTCAAGCAGCACCGGGTCCAGGCCGCCGGCCCGGCGTGCAACCGCTGCACCCGCGAGATCAAGCTCGGCATGGTCAAAGCCGTGTCCGGAGGCCGCCTCGTCCTCACCGGCGCCAATCGCAGCGACACGTGGGGCCAGATGGGGCTCAAGGTCTGCAACGACTACTATGCTCCGCTCCTCGATCTCGACAAACCTCGGATCCTGGCCCTGGCGGACGCGATGGACGTCCGGCCGCCTCGGATAGGCGAGAATCCCGGCCGCGAGGGCTGCAAGCTGAAGCACCTCCTCAAGCCGCTCGCGGCCCCGGAGTATCACGGGCGCGCGGTCGCGCGCGCCAACGAGGTGGTGCTGAGCGTGCTGCGGGATGCCGGCGTCAGGCCCGAACTCGCGAACGTCAAGATCATCGGCCCCCTCGGGCGGAACATCGGGCTCGTGAACGTTCGTCCCGCCCCCACGGACGCCGTGCGCGACCGGCTTCGCGACGCGCTGCTCGCGATCCCCGAGCTCGATGAGGTGCACGTCGTCGACGGACCGCTGGTGCTCGTGGCCAAAGCCAGTCCCGCTATCCTGAACGATCCCCACGCGCGGTACTGGATCGAACGCGGCCGGATGGCCCCGGACTTCGCGGCGCCGATCACCGTCGAGTGGCGGCCGACCTCGAATAATCGCCTGGGCACGTTCCAGGTCGTAGGGTTCCGACCGACAGCGCCCGCCTGAGGCACCCGGTGACGAACGCAGACCCGTCTGTCGACCTCCACGCGCTCGCGGCCGCGACCAAAGCCCAGGCCCGCGCCGCGGGGTTCGACCTGTGCGGCATCACGACAAGCGAGCCGTTCGAGCGCGAAGGCGAGGCGCTCGCGCGCTGGGTCGCCGCCGACCACCACGGCGGCATGGCCTACATGGAGCGCAACGCCCCGCGATCCCCCCGTCCCCGTGCGGTCGAGCCGGCGGCGCAGGCCCTCGTCGTCGTCGGCCTCTACTATGGGGACGCGACGCCGCTCGGCGACGAGCGCACGCCGCCTCGGCAAGGTAGCGCCGCCGGCGACGGCCAGGGCCGCGGCGCCGCCGGTGCCCCGCGGGAGTATCGTACCGAGGCCGGTGAGCCCCGGGGGCTGATCAGCCGGTACGCGCGTGGGGACGACTACCACGATGTCATGGCTCCGCGACTGCGGCGGCTCGCCGATTTCTTGAGATCGCAAGGCGCGCAGGTCGCCCGGTACTATGTCGACACCGGTCCCATGATCGACCGCGCTGCGGCCCGTCGCGCCGGGCTCGGGTGGTACGGGAAGAACACGCTCATCATCACCCGCGCCGGATTCGGATCGTGGGTATTCCTCGGGGAGATCCTGACCGATCTTGCGCTGCCGCCCGATCCACCCGCACGAGGTGATTGCGGCCGATGCCGGCTCTGTCTCGACGCCTGCCCCACCGGGGCGATCGTCGCGCCGTACACGGTCGATGCGCGGCGCTGCATCTCGTACCTCACGATCGAGCACCGCGGCGCGATCCCCCTCGAGATGCGTCCGCTGATCGGCGACCGCATCTTCGGCTGCGACGTCTGCCAGACTGTGTGCCCGCACAACGCGAAGACGCTGGCACGCACCCATCCGGAGTTTGCCCCGCGGCCCGGGGTGGGCGCTCGACCCGAGCTGGTGACATTGCTCAACATCAGCGAGGAAGAGTTTCGCCGACGCTTTGCGGGCTCAGCGGTCACCCGCGCGAAACGCCGGGGTCTCCGCCGCAACGTCGCCGTGGCGCTCGGCAACCTCGCCGACCCCGCCGCGGTGCCCGCGCTCGTCCGGGCGCTCGACGACGAGGACGAACCGCTGGTGCGGTCACATGCGGCGTGGGCGTTGGGCCGGATCGGCACGGAGGCGTCGCGGGACGCCCTGCAGGCGCGCCTCGACCGAGAGCACGATTCGGAGGTCCGCGGCGAGATCGCGCAGGCCCTCACCGCGGCCGCGTCATGAGCCTTCGGGGGCGCCGGATCCTGATCACCTCGGGACCAACCCGCGCGCCACTCGACGCTGTGCGCTTCCTCACCAACAAGGCCACCGGACGGTTGGGCTCGCTGATCGCCGAGGGCGCGCTCGAGGCCGGCGCCGCCGTCACGTTCGTGTACGGACGAGGAAGCGTGATCCCGACGGTCCGCGGCGGTCGCGTGGACCATCTGCGGCTCCTGCCGATCGACACCGTGGAGGATCTGATCGTCATCTTCCAACATGAACTGCGACAACACCGTTATGACGCTGTGATTCACGCGATGGCGGTCCTCGATTTCGCGCCAGCGCAGGCCCGCCACGAGAAGGTCACGAGCACCACCGACGAGTGGGTGATCCGCCTCGTGCCCACCCCCAAGGCCGCGGCGCTGGTCCGAAACCTCGCACCGCAAACGTTCTTCATCGGGTTCAAGCTGGAGGTCGGCAAGCAGCAGGCGGAGCTCGTCGCGATCGCGCGCGACTGGGCCGGCCGGAACCAGGCCGATCTCGTGGTCGCAAACGATCTCCGCGACATCGAACGAGGAGTACACATCGGCTACCTCGTCAATCCTGAAGGGACTGTTGAGGCCGTCGCGGAGGGGAAAGAGAACATCGCGCGCGCGCTCGTCGATCGTTTGAACGGTCGCTTCGGTGACGACCGGCAACGACCATAGCGGTGTAGGCTCGAGCGGGTCGCCGAGTCTTTGACTGCGGTCTGCGCAGGAGCTATAATACTTGGTACGGTACTCTACCGTAGTAGGGGCGAGCGGGAATAGCTCAGTTGGTAGAGCATCTGCTTCCCAAGCAGAGGGTCGCGGGTTCGAGTCCCGTTTCCCGCTCCAGATCAATGAAATCAAGGGTTTCCGCGATTTAGTCCCGACAGAAATGCCCGAAAACGCAGATGCTCACCCTGCGATGGATAATAGATGAAAGGAGTACCCGTTGGTGCAGTTCCACCGGTACCACACGCTGCCATTCCATTCGGTGCCCTCGGTGATTGCCGGTGCCACAAGTGCCGGCGGTTGGGTACCAATCAGCGACAGCGCACGACGGCTCGTACACACCTCCCGCGCCAGAATCCCACATTGCCGGCATGAATAGGGAGGAACCGTTAACCTTCACGCTCGATGATCCGGAAGAACCCATTCGGGCGGAACTCTTCAGCTTGGAACGGCTAGAGCAGCACGCCGAGAGTCTCGCGGCGGCGCAGACCGTCACGAACGACACGAACCAGGGCCGCCCGCTGATCCCGCGGGTTGCAGAGAACGGCCGCGTGCTCCTGGAGTCGTATCGGGTGATTGCTCGTGCGATTCGGGAGGAGTATGCGTTAGTCCCGGCGGCTGAGTGGCTGGTTGACAACTTCCACATCGTCGATCAACAACTCCGCGAGATTGAAGACGATTTGCCGACCGGCTATTACCGCAAACTCCCGAAGCTCGCCTCGGGTCACCTGCACGGGTATCCGCGCGTGTTTGGCATGGCCTGGGCCTATGTGGCGCACACGGACAGCCGATTCGATCCGGACATGTTACGCCGGTTTGTGGCGGCGTACCAGCGGGTGCAACCGCTGACCATTGGTGAGCTCTGGGCCGTGGCCATCAGCCTCCGCGTGGTGCTTGTTGAAAACCTCCGCAGGCTGGCGGAGCGCATCGTGCGGAACCGTACCGCGCGTCAGAATGTTGACACCCTGGTAGACAGCGTGCTCGGGACAAATGGGCGCGCTCCCATCTCACCGGAAGCGGCCCTCCGCAGCGTCGAAAAAGCACCGCTCGCAACGGCCTTTATCGTCCAGCTTGTCCAGCGCCTGCGTGACCTCGGCCCGAAGATGGATGTCGTCCAGCGTTGGCTCGATCAGCACGTGACTGCGCAGGGGACGACGGCTGACGACATTGTCCGGGCCGAGCACCAGGCCCAGGCGGCGATGAACGTCACGGTACGGAACGTCATCACCAGCATGCGGTTGATGACGGATTTTGACTGGGCCGATTTCTTTGAGAGCGTCAGCTTGGCGGACGAAATGCTCCGAAACGCGACCAACTTCGCGGAGATGGACTTTGCCACGAGGGATTCGTACCGCCATGCGATCGAGGACCTCTCGCGGGGGTCGGACCGTTCGGAAATCGACGTCGTGAGACGTGTAGTGGACCGCATCAAGCAGGCGCGCCTCGAGCCACCTGACGACGGCGCGCCGCGTGGGGACCGGCGCGCGGACGCGGGCTATTACCTGATTGCCGAGGGGCGTCTGGCGTTTGAGCGTGAACTCGGGTACCGCGTCGCGTGGCAAGGCCGGCTCTTGCGCCTATACTTGCGAAGCGCGGTGCCAGGCTACCTTGGGACGATTGCCCTCGCGACCGCCCTGATTATGCTGCTGCCGCTGTTGCACGAACGAGACGCTGGAGTCGCCGCGTGGGGGCTGGTGTTGCTCGGCCTCCTCGCTGTGGTGCCTGCGTCCGACCTGGCGATCGCGTTCATCAACCGTGCGGTGACCCACGTACTCAGGCCGCAAGTGTTGCCGCGGCTGGAGCTGCGCAACGGCGTGACGCGGGAGCTGCGCACGATCGTCGTGGTGCCCACGCTGCTCACGACCCAACAACATGTCGAACAGCTGGTGGAGCGGCTCGAGGTTCACTACCTGGCGAATCCGGATGACGAACTGCGGTTTGCGCTGCTCTCTGACTGGTTGGACGCGCCGACCGAGAGCCTCCCGGGCGATGACGAACTTCTTGCGGCCGCCGTGGACGGCGTCGCGAAGCTCAACAAGCTCTACGGCCCCACGTCTGACGGCGCCGAGCGCTTCCTGCTCTTTCATCGGAAGCGTGTCTGGAACGAGCGCGAGGGCACGTGGATGGGGTGGGAGCGCAAGCGAGGAAAGCTGCGTGAGCTGAACCAGGTGCTCCGGGGCGGCGCGAACACGACGTTTGTGCCGGTCGGCGGGCGCCCGGTACCAACCCCGTTGGGTGTTCGCTACGTCATCACGCTCGACGCAGACACGCGTCTGCCGCGCGGTGCGGCGTGCCGTTTGGTCGGGACCATGGCGCATCCACTCAACCACCCGAGCTTCAGTGCGCGCGCTGGGCGCGTTGTGGAAGGCTACGGGATTGTGCAACCGCGCATCACCCCATCGCTCCCGGTCGACCACGAGGGATCGCTGTTCCAGACCATCTTTTCTGGCCCGAGCGGCGTGGATCCGTATGCCTCCGCGGTTTCGGACGTCTACCAGGATTTGTTCCGCGAAGGTTCGTACACTGGCAAGGGCATCTACGACGTCGACGCGTTTGAGACGGCGTTGGCGGGCAAGATGCCGGATAACGCGCTGCTGAGCCACGATCTCTTCGAAGGCATCTTCGCGCGGGTCGCGCTGGCGTCAGACATCGAGCTGTTCGACGAATTCCCCGCGCACTATGAGGTGGCAGCTGCCCGGCAGCATCGCTGGGTGCGCGGCGATTGGCAACTGTTGCGGTGGGTCTTCGGACGCAGGCGCGCAGCGATGGGAGAGCGACGTGCGGTTGCGATCCCCGCGATTGGCCGGTGGAAGATGATCGACAATCTGCGGCGCTCGTTGTCAGCCCCGGCGGCGTTCTTCACGGTGGCTGCGGGCTGGCTGTTGCCGTCCGCTGCCGCCTGGGTGTGGACGACATTCATCTTGACGACGATGGCGATTCCCGCGCTGCTGTCCTTCTTCGTCGGAATCACACCGCCCCGTCGTGGAATCTCCAGGCGCGCCTATTTTCGCGCGGCCCTCACCGACCTTTCGATCGGCGCGTCGCAACTGGCGATCACGGTGACGCTGTTGGCGTCCCAGACCTGGTTGATGCTCGACGCGATTCTGCGCACCGTCGCTCGCATGTTTATCACCCGTCGGCGTCTCTTGGAGTGGGTGACCGCGACGCAGGCCAAGTCTGGCGGCGATCTGACGCTGTCTGGCATG
This sequence comes from bacterium, assembly GCA_035295165.1. Classification (NCBI taxonomy): domain Bacteria; species bacterium. The sequence goes on along the minus strand of DATGJN010000034.1, from coordinate 11,048 downwards.
TATGCGCGCATGGCGGGTGGCGTGGTACTGGCGGTGGCGGTGCTGGCGATGCTCGCCGTTGAACGGCACCCAGGGTGGGCCGCCGCGCTTCCGTTCATCGTTCTTTGGATTGCCGCACCTGCAGTCGCACGGTGGATCAGTCTCCCACCGAGGCGCACCAGGGTCGAGCCGCTTTCCGCGACAAACACCCGAGCCCTCCGGTTGATTGCGCGCCGGACATGGCGTTTCTTCGAGGCCTTCGTCACCGTCGCAGATCACGCGCTGCCTCCCGATAACTTCCAGGAGGACCCGAAGCCGGTCGTGGCCCATCGAACATCGCCGACGAACATGGGGCTGTATCTGCTGTCCACGTTGGCGGCGCGCGACCTGGGCTGGCTGGGTGCGGTGGACGCCGTTGAGCGATTGGAAGCCACCCTCGGGACCATGCGCCAGCTCGAATCGTTTCGCGGGCACTTTTACAACTGGTACGCGACGCGCGACCTTCGTCCGCTCGATCCCAAGTATGTCTCCTCGGTGGACAGCGGTAACCTTGCCGGACATCTGCTCGCCCTCGGGAACGGTTGCCGAGAGCTGATCCAGGACTCCTTTCTCGGGCGGCGTGCGTTCGGCGGCGTGAACGACACGATCGCGCTCTTACGCGAGGCGCTCAACGAGGTCGCCGAGACGCCACGCACGCACATCGTCACCCGGAAGCAGCTCAGTAATGCGATCGACGCGCTGGTCAACTCGCTGCAGCCGATGCCGGTCACCCCCGGCGAGTGGGCGGCGCGGTTGGTCGCGCTGGAGACGCGTGCTCACACCGTCGCTGACATTGCCCACGCCTTCGCCCAGGAACGCGGGGACGCTCCCGACTCCGAGGTGTGCGCGTGGGCCGATGCCGTCACGGCATGCATTGCGAGTCACGCGAGGGATCTGGCGATGTTTGTTCCATGGATCCGGCTGGATTCGAGCAAGAGTACAGCCAAGGCCGACCGCCCCAGGGGCCGGTCACCCGAGTGGGCATTGATCGAGTCGCTGTGTCACCCACTCCCCGCGCTTGCGGACGCTCCGGAACGATTTGAAGGGGCACTGCGCGAGCTTGCGGCAGTGCGCGCAGGCTTGCTCGACCATGCATCCACGACCGCCGACACCTTGGCGGGTGTCGATGCCTTAGCGCAGGCCATCCGACGTTCGGCGGACGATACCTCCGCACTCGTTCGTCGCCTGACCACGATCACGCGGCAGGCTGAGACCATGTTCCACGAGATGGATTTCAGGTTCCTCTTCAATCATACGCGCAGGCTCGTGTCCATCGGATATCGTGTCACGGACGGTACCCTGGATCCCAACTGTTACGACCTGCTCGCGTCGGAGGCGCGCCTCACGAGCTTTATCGCCATCGCCAAAGGCGATATCCTGTCATCCCATTGGTTTCGTCTCGGCCGAGCGCTGACGGCGGTGGGTCGCGGGTCCGCCCTCGTGTCGTGGTCGGGCTCCATGTTCGAGTATCTCATGCCGGCACTCGTGATGATGTCACCGACCGGCAGCTTGTTGAGCCAGACGTACGAGTTGGTGGTACAACGGCAGATTGCCTACGGCGCAGAGCGCCGTGTACCCTGGGGAATCTCGGAGTCGGGATACAACGCACGGGACTTAGACCTCACGTACCAATATACAAGCTTTGGCGTGCCGGGATTAGGACTCAAGCGCGGGCTCAGTGAGGATCTTGTTATCGCACCATACGCCACCGCACTCGCGGCCATGATTGATCCCGGCAGGGCGACGCAGAACTTTACGCACCTCGCCAAGGTCGGCGGGACGGGGACGTACGGATTCTATGAAGCGCTCGATTACACGCGGGCCCGAGTGCCCGAAGGGGAACATGTCGCGATCGTACGCGCGTACCTGGCGCACCACCAGGGCATGTCGGTGGTCGCGCTCGCCAACGTACTCAACGATGGCGCCATGCGCGCGCGATTTCACGCAGACCCGATCGTGCAGGCGACCGAGCTGCTGTTGCAGGAGCGTACGCCGCGTGACGTGCTGGTTGCCCGGCCGAGTGCGGAAGACGTCCCTGCGGGAGCGTACGTCAGGGAGCTCGTTCCGCCAGCGGTGCGCCGATTCACGACACCGCACGATGCAGTGCCGCGGACGCATCTCCTTTCCAACGGGCGCTACGGGGTGATGCTGACGACCGCGGGCTCGGGATCAAGCCGGTGGCGGGATCTCGCGATCACGCGCTGGCGTGAGGACGTCACACGGGATTGCTGGGGCACCTACATTTTTCTCCGCGACGCGCAGACCGGTCAGGTTTGGTCGGCAGGCTACCAGCCCAGCGGCGTCGCCCCCGATGCCTACGAAGCCCGGTTCACCGAAGACCGTGCCGAAATCACGCGGCGGGATGGGGCACTAACCACCACGCTCGAGGTTGTCGTGTCGCACGAGGACGATGCGGAGGTGCGTCGCGTATCGGTCACCAATCTCGGTGTCCGCACCCGTGAAGTGCAAATCACGTCGTACGCAGAGTTGTCGCTCGCACCACAGGCCGCTGACGTGGCGCATCCCGCGTTTTCCAATTTGTTTGTGGAGACGGAGTTCGTCGCGGCTGCGGATGCGCTACTGGCAACGCGCCGTCGGCAAAGCGACAAAGATACGGCGGTCTGGATCGCGCACGTGGCGGTGGTGGAGGGCGAATCAGTTGGGAACCTGCAATGCGAGACGGATCGCGCCAGGTTCCTCGGACGCGGGCATCATGTGCGCGCGCCCGTTTCCATTACCGACGGACGGCCTCTTTCGAACACCGTTGGTGCCGTCCTCGATCCTGTGATGAGCCTGCGGCGTGCTGTGCGTATCCAGCCGGGCAAGACCGCGCGCGTTGTGTTCTCCACCATTGTCGCGCCGGCGCGCGAGCAGGTGCTGGCGTTGGCGGACAAGTACCGGGATGCGGGCACGATCGAACGCACGCTGACGTTGGCCTGGACGCAGGCGCAAGTGCAACTGTACCATCTGGGGATCACGCCCGACGAAGCGCACTTGTTTCAGAGGCTGGCCAATGCTGTCCTGTACTCGGATCCTGCGTTGCGACCGCCTCCCGAGGTCCTGAGCCGAGGAGCGCTCGAACAATCTTCACTCTGGTCGCATGGGATTTCAGGCGATCTCCCCATCGTGCTGGTCCGCATCGACGACGCGGAAGACGTAGGAATCATCAGACAATTGCTGCGGGCGCATGAATACTGGCGTCTGAAGCGGCTATCCGTTGACCTGGTCATTCTCAACGAGAAACCGCCGTCGTATGAGCAGGAACTGCAGAGGGTCCTGGATGAGCTGGTGCGCGCACGCCGGCAGCGCATGGCTCCAGACACAAGCGATGCACACGGAGACATTTTTCTGCTGCGGGGAGATCTGATTTCTGCGCAGGACCGCACACTGTTGCAAACGGCGGCTCGCGCGGTGCTGCTCAGCCGGCACGGCTCGTTGGCTGAGCAAGTGCTTCGGGCTCAGCGCGCCGAACCTGCGGCACCGCCCCTGTCGTGGTCGCTTCGCCCGGGAAACGGTGCGGACGTACCGTTGAATGTGCCCGAACTCGAACTCTTCAACGGCCTCGGCGGTTTTGCCGACGGTGGCCGAGAGTATGTGACCATCCTCGGGGAGGGCCTGCGTACACCCGCCCCGTGGGTCAATGTGATTGCGAACTCCTCGTTCGGGTTTCTCGTTTCAGAGTCCGGCTCGGGCTACACGTGGTCGCGTAATAGCCATGAGAATCAGCTGACGCCCTGGTCCAACGACCCCGTGACGGATCCGCCTGGTGAGGCGCTCTACATTCGCGATGAAGAGACGGGTGACGTCTGGAGTCCGACACCGCTGCCGGTTCGGGATGAGTCGTCGCCGTATGTGGCGTGGCACGGCCAAGGGTACAGCCGATTCCAGCATGGCTCGCGCGGGATTCTGACACACCTGCTGGAGTACGTTCCGATGGAAGACCCGATCAAGATCTCCCGTCTCATTCTGCAGAATCACTCGGCGCGTTCTCGGCGTCTCTCCGTGACTGGATACGCAGAGTGGGTTCTCGGGAATTCGCGCAGTTCGACGGCTCCGTACATTGTCACCGAGCATGACGCGCAAACGGGCGCGCTGTTCGCGCGAAGCGTATGGGGCGGCGAGTTCGGCGGGCGTGTGGCGTTTGCTGATCTTGGTGGACTCCAGAGTTCCTGGTCGGGCGATCGCACCGAGTTTCTGGGCCGGAATGGCGTGCCTGAGCGACCTGCGGCGCTAGAGCGAGGAGGACCGCTTTCGGGACGGGTGGGTGCGGGGCTCGATCCGTGCGCGGCGATGCAACGGCAGCTCGAATTGCGTCCCGGCGGCCAGGTTGAAGTCGTCTTTTTCCTCGGTCAGGCGGAAAGCCGGGAAGCGGCGCGGGAGTTGATCACTCGCTATCGCGCCGCAAACCTCGACGAGATTTTACGAAATGTCACCCGGCGATGGGACGACGTGCTCGGTACCGTCCAAATCACCACCCCCGAGCGGTCGATGGATATTCTGGTGAACCGCTGGTTACTTTACCAGACGCTGTCCTGTCGGGTGTGGGCGCGCGCGGCATTCTATCAGGCGAGTGGCGCCTATGGCTTCCGTGATCAGCTGCAGGATGTGATCGCGCTCGCCGTGGCGGCACGCGACGTCGCTCATCAACATCTCTTGCGTGCGGCGGCGCGCCAGTTCATGCAAGGCGATGTTCAACACTGGTGGCACCCGCCGTCGGGGCGCGGAGTGCGCTCGCGCATTTCGGACGACCTGCTATGGCTTCCCTATGCTGTCCTCCAATTCATCGAGGTGACGGGCGATCGCGGCGTCCTCGATGAAGTCGTACCCTTCCTGGAAGGCGAAGCGCTCGCCGAGGGACAGAACGAATCCTACTTCCAACCGCGGGTCTCCGACACTGCCGGATCCCTCTTTGAACACTGCGCACGCGCGCTCGATCGGAGCCTCGCGGTGGGAAGTCATGGGCTGCCGCTGATCGGGACGGGCGATTGGAACGACAGTTTGAACCGCGTCGGGCCGCAAGGCAAGGGAGAGAGCGTGTGGCTGGGGTGGTTCCTGCATACGATTCTGTGGGAGTTTGCGAAGATTGCTGATGCGCGGGGCGAGCAGCAGCGTGCGGAGACCTGGCGGTTGCATGTGAGCGCACTGAAGGCCGCGCTCGAACGGCACGGGTGGGACGGCGAGTGGTATCGCCGCGCGTATTTTGACGACGGCACACCGCTCGGGTCGGCCACAAACACGGTGTGCCGGATTGATTCCATTGCTCAATCCTGGGGCGTCATCAGCGGGGCCGCCGAACCGGGCCGCGGAGCGCGCGCGATGGCCGCGGTCGACCAGACCCTAGTGCGGCGTCCGGAGGGGCTCGTGTTGTTGCTCACGCCGCCGTTTGATCGGACGGCACACGACCCAGGCTATATCAACGGGTATGTACCCGGCATCCGCGAAAACGGCGGGCAATACACGCACGCGGCCGCGTGGACCGTGTTGGCCTTTGCGGCACTGGGCGACGGAGACAAAGCGGCTGAGTTGTTCGGCATGCTGAACCCGATCAATCACGCTGTCTCACGGGCGACCGTGCAGCGGTACAAAGTGGAGCCCTACGTGGTGGCCGCCGATGTGTATTCCGAACCGCCCCATGTGGGACGCGGCGGCTGGACCTGGTATACTGGATCGGCCGGATGGCTCTATCGTGCGGCGATCGAGTGGATGTTGGGTGTTCGCGTGCGCGGACCGATGTTCTCCATCGACCCCTGCATCCCGCGCACCTGGCCAGGGTACTCCATCCGTTTTCGGCATCATTCTGCAGTCTACAGTGTCCAGGTGGAAAACCCGTCCAGCGTTTGCCGAGGCGTTGTTCTGGCTGAACTGGACGGTAGGCACCTGGACTCTGCAACCATTCCGCTTGCTGACGATGGCGCGGAACATCAAGTCCGCATTGTGTTGGGGTAAGCGATGTGTGGCGGAAGGTTTCGAGGGCGCTGGGATCTCGGGATCCGTTCCGCGATGCGCCTCACCGGCTTCTCTGCCACTCGCCAATTCTTCTGTCTGCGAGGCCCGGCTCTATCTGGAATCGTCGGGCCGATCTTATTCTGGAGCGTCCTCACGGTGCTCGGCCAGACACAGCCGACTTACAATGGAGTGCGGTCAGACATCAGCCTGCTCGCGTTGGGTCCTCACGGTTGGGTACAAACGCTGAACTTCTCCGCCTTTGGCGTCCTGGTCGTGGTGTTTCAAGCAGGTATCCAGCGTGCGGTGTCAGGCAGGGTGTGGGGCGCGATCAACATCCTTGCAATGGCCAGCGGATTGGGCTTGGTGCTGATCGCGGTGTTCCCGACCGACCGCGTGGGCACCTGGACGATCCATGGCGCGATCCACCTGAGCGTCGTCGGCGCACTGGTGGTACTCCTACCGCTGAGCTGCCTCGCAACAGGGGCACAAGTGAAACATGATCGCGCTTGGCGGGGCTATGCTCTCTTCAGCATACTTGTCGGGTCGTTCACCGGCACGCTGACCTTAATTCTCTTACTGGTGTGGAGCGGGCTATGGAGTGCCTCGCACCCTTGGCTCGGGCTGTATGAGCGGATCATGTTTGCGCTTCCGTGTGTCTGGATGGAAATGATGGCGATTCGTCTGCTGAGATTGTCTTAGCCCAACCGCGCAACGGTGAACAGGGACGTCAATCCCTGCACCTCGCACGCGCGAGCATCTGCCTGTTTCGGTGAGAGACCCTGTCGGGTCAGACAGTCACGCCCCGATTGGCAATGCCTGCAAGCCAGTTCCGTCGTTCCCTTTCCAGGCCGCGAGCGCGTAGTCCGTACATCGGCGGCGGTGGGTCCGACAAGGGTGACCTTCATCGGGGAGCCCGAGTAGAGGACATCACAGCGGCGCCACCCAGGTGCCTCTTGCCCCGATCACAACTGCAAGGGTTGGGGCGCTGCGCGGGGGCAAGGAGAAGTCGTGCTGAGCCCGCGATGCCACGGCACCGGCGCGGAGCCCCGACCGATGCCCATGATCGCCCAGGACATATACCCGGAGACCCCTCTCTAGCCGCTTCGTTGGTTCGGATAAGTGCTGGCTCCAACGGAAGAGATGGTCAGAGGTTGAAGTGGCGCGGCGGTTTACTCGGATCTCAGGCCGTGTATCTCCGCCCAGCAGGCACGGCAACCTCCCCACAATGGTTGTCCCGGCACCAACAACGTGGGACTCGACTCGGATTCAAGATCGCAACAAGACCGAAATCGAGTGGCTCCTCCGAATGCGTAGCCGCGACGACCACCGCGTGATCCGCACCGTTGTGGAACTGGACGCCGCAGTCGCGGAATCCGCCGCACCGTGAGCGAAGACCTTCTCGACGAAACACGGCGTCGATGAGAAGCGATGAAGAAGCAACGCAAGCACCAGCTACTGACCGTGACTCAGACGAACAGGCCGCGCCCGATCCTGCGACGCGGCCTTCTTCTCTTGATCCAACCGGACCCGCGATACCGGGACAGCTTACTTGATCTACCTGACCCCGGTCGTCTCCTTGACCTTGTGCCCAATCACTTCTCCGGTCGTCACCCGCGCCGCGGTGGGAAGCACCTTGGGATTCTTCTTCACCCACTCGGCCGCGACCCGATTGGATTCCTCAGCGTTCGCTTTGGTCTCGAAGATGCTGGTGGTCAGCACCGTTCCGTCGCCAGCGTTCGTGAAGTAGTATCCAATGAAGCCCGGAACCGCACTGATCAAGGGGACAAAATCCTCGCGGACGTGCCGCGCCAACTCTTGCGTATTTGATACCTTCTCGTACCACCGTGTGCTCAGATACATGGCCCAACCCTCCATCTCCCAATAGGGAGGTTCTATGGGGCTTTCTCCTTCGAGGAACCGACCGAATGGAGGAAACGGGCCGTGGACGTGAGGAAGAAGAACCAACTCAAGTATATCCCTCGTTCGTACAGAAAAGCGAACGCCGCATGGCGTCTCAACTGCCCACACTTGCGCTCTTACCTCCTGCCGAGTGTACTTTCACCTCTCCAGCCCATGCCACAGACGTACCACGAACCCTAGCGAGGTCGTACGAGGGACAACGCGCGGAATACGCAGACAACATCATCCCCGAGCGCCCTGGCAACCTCCTGGAGGACACACGTACCCCGTGAGGTGGCGGCCGGCAATATCGGACCGTGCTCTACTCGCCCCATATTATGAGGAAGGAGCCGCGTGGCCGTGTATCCACAGGGCGGAAAAGTGCGTGTGCGAGGCCGAGTTGCAGCGGTTGGGGGAGGGAGAGCATGTCGTAATCCCCGTGAGGCAAGTAAGCGCTCGCAAGGCCAACGCACGGCAACGAGGCCGGGATCGAGGTGAAGGTGTTTCGCTGTCCGACGTGCCGCCGCATCGAGTGTTTCCAGCTGGGAGGCGGACCTGAGGCGGCCGTACGGCATGGCGGCTGAGCGATAAAACACCGGATCCGCCCAACGTCAACGGTGCAAGAGGAACCGAAGCACGAGCGCGAAGGGCGAACCGACCAATCACTGTAGCCGTGTCATGTACCGATACACTTCGACCACCAGAGTCTTGTGCCCGCCGAATGCTTGCCCAGCGCCTGTCGAGGACGTCGGACGCCGAGCTGCGCGCGATCTGAACAGCGCCACCGGAAACGCGACCGGCGTTTCGGGATAGCGCTGAATGAACTGCACAGCTCATTTGGTCGGAGGGAGTGCCGGCTGATTACGCGACGAGGTCCGAGGCGGTGGCGCGAGAAGGCAGATCAGAAAGGAGCAAACGCGTGCTCCCTCTACGGATGGTGGCTTGTGGCGCGCGTCACTCATCGTCGCGTGGCGGCTTCGGTCCCGACGATGGCCCCTCGGTACTGTTGCCCATCTCGGTGGTCTCCACCGCCCCACCGCTCGGTTCCAGTTCGGCCTTGGTCGCTTCCCACTCGGCTAGCAGTGCCTCCTCGTCGGTGAAGGCACGAGCGGAGGTGGTGTTTCTGCGATGGTCGCGCCTCACGATGACACCAAACGCCATGCCGAGAGCTGTCCAGTCCTCCCGGTCGTTCTCGTCTCGCACAAGAGCGTCGTTCGCCTCGATCTGTTCCCTGAGACGCCGTGCGATCTCCGCGCCATCTCGCAGCAACCCGGCCCACACATTTCCCCCCGGACCGGTCGCCCAGTCATCCGCACCTTCCTCGGCCATCGCGTACAGAAGATTCGTGAGCGGCGGGGCCAGTTCGTGACTCGTATCCATCCTCAGTCCCCCCGTCAGGGTGGAACGCAGACCTCGGGCAAGCGCAAGATCCGCAGGTGCGATGCGAGGCCGACCCTGGAGCATCCCCTACGATGGCCTCCATGCGGCCACCGCGGCAGCCAAGGGGCATCTCGACGGTGCGGCGCCACGTCCAGATCCCAGATCCCGGTGGAGCGCGTCCGTAGTGGTGCTTGCCGGCAGCAGGTCGGAGCGGCTACGGCGTCCCCCGCGGCGGTCTCCCACGTCCCCCATCCACGAACGGTTGGAGCAGTTTGGTGAACTCCATCGGAAACACGAACTTCGTGGCGGGGCCCGCTCCGAGCGCTTTCAACGCCTCCAGATACTGGAGGCTCATCGTATTCGTGTCCACGGTCTTGGCGACGTTGAAGATCGTGCCCAGGGCGAGCGAGAACCCTTCCGCACGGAGGATCGCGGCCTGACGGTCGCCCTCCGCCTTCAGGATGGCCGACTGTTTTTCTCCCTCCGCGATGGTGACGGCGGCCTGTTTCTTCCCGTCCGCTTCCGTGACGAGCGCGCGCCGGCTGCGTTCGGCGGACATCTGCCGCGTCATCGCATCCTGGACGTCCTTCGGCGGGGTGATCTCGCGGATCTCCACGGTCGTCACCTTAACTCCCCACCGCTCCGTGGTCTCGTCGAGCTTGGCGCGCATGACTTGGTTGATCTGGTCCCGCTTCGTCAGCGCCTCGTCGAGGCTGAGGTCGCCGATCACCGCGCGGAGCCCGGTCGTGGCGATCCCCTGCGCGGCGCCGGCGAAGTTGCCCACCTGGATCACGCTGAGCTGGGGGTCGAACACCTTCCAGTAGATCAGGAAATCAATGGAGATCGGGGCATTGTCCTTGGTGATGCACGTCTGCGCGGGGATCTCGAGGAACGCTTCCCGCAGGTCCACCCAGACCGCCTTGTCGATGATCGGGATCAGGTAGACGAGCCCCGGCCCTCTGGGGCCGAAGCTGCGACCCAGGCGGAACACCACCAGGCGCTGATAGTCCCGGACAATCTTGACCCCGTTCCACGCCAGGATCACGGCGACGACGACCACTGCGATCACGAACCCGTATCCCATGGTGATCCCCCCGGCCCCGGGTCTCTTCGCCTCCACGGGACCGGCCCCCTGCTCCTCGAGGCGCCTTTGGCCTTTCCCGGGGATGCGACCGTCTCCCTTTTGAGACCGGGCCACTCTCGGTGGTGATCGTGCATGCTGGGTATCGACGGCAGTTCCACGGGCTTGCCTCCAACGGTCCCTATCACGCGCCGCACGTTAGGACCTATATCGCTGTCACTGGTTCGACCCGAGGCATTGTCCGAAATGGCGGCCGCTCATGGTCTGAGTACCGTTCTCGCGCAGTCGCGGGGCGGCCGACACCGCGGCGCGCGGCGCACCCGGAGGATCCGCAGTAGAATGCCCTCCTCGGGCAATCTCCGACCTCCTGCAAACTTCGGCGACACCGAGACTGAGAAGCTGCGCATAGGTGATAATCTGGCAAACTCGAGCAGATGGTGGTCGTGTCTACGAGGCTCGCGACGGCAGACGCGCACCTCCTGAAGGGCTTGATTCGCAAGGGCTGCAGGAGGGGCGAGGTTCTTCTAGGGTCGCGGGTTCGAGTCCCGTTTCCCGCTCCGGATCCTACACCGCAAGGCCTAGCGTGTACTGTTTGGACGTAGTGTTAACACTTGGAGGGCTACCTCCCGTGACAGCAAGAGGGTCACAGTCCAGCCTCCGAATACTCCAACCGAGACCTGGCGGGTTTCGGAAGGAGGGAGACGGACGTGACCCTCGAGGACAG
>DATGJN010000033.1 GCA_035295165.1 bacterium | reverse complement strand
GGGTAGTGTACGGTGTTGTGTGTAAAAGCAGGAGCCCAAAAAGGGAGGGCGTACCCCCGACCTGGACAATAACCACAAAGGAGGGATACGCCCGTGGCCAGTGTGACAGCACTGACCGATCTCACAGTAGCCGATCTGTGGAAGGAGGTCAAGGACGAAGCGACCGTGTGGGGAGACGTGTCCCAGGCGACGCTTCGGACGGTCAAGCTCTTGCTTGAGAATCGGATGCACGATGAACTGATCAACCACCTGAATGCCCGCCGCTATGTGCGCGACCTGCGTCGCTGTGGCTACCGGAACGGTGTCTATCGCCGGCGCTTGGTCACCACCTGGGGTACGATTCCGGATCTCCACGTGCCCCGGGCTCGGCACAGCGGGTTCCAGCCGTCCGTCCTCAGCCGCTACCAGCGGCGTACCCGCGACGTCAACACCCTCGTCCGGGCCGCCTTCCTGAGCGGCGTCTCTACCCGGCAAGTCGGTCCCCTGCTCGCGCAGCTCCTGGACGATCTGGTCAGCCCCACCACCGTGTCGACCATCACCCAGACGCTGGACCACGCGGTGGCGGCCTTCCACCATCGCCGCCTCCCCGATGCGTACCAGTACCTCTTCTTAGATGCGGTCAGCCTGCGGGTCAAGAGCGTCGCGCAGACCAAACGCCGCTTGATTCTCGTCGCGTACGGTATCCGCTCCACCGGACAGCGGGAGCTGATCGATTTCCGGGTCGTCCGCTACGAGACGCAGGCGACGTGGGAGGCGTTCCTTACCACGCTCGCCTGCCGCGGGCTGGTCGGGAATACCCTGCAGCTGATCACCACCGACGGGCACCGCGGGCTCCATGCGGCGCTCGATCTCGTCTACTCGCAGGTCCCACGTCAAGCCTGCTGGGTCCACGTCCTGCGCAACGTCGCCACCCGGCTGCGCGCCAAGGATCGGGAGGCGTGCCTGCGCATGGCCCGGCAGATCTACCTGGCGCCGACCGCGCACGTGGCCGAGCGCCGGCTGCGCGCGTGGGTGGCCGCCTGGCAACGCACCGCGCCCACCGCGGTGGCGTGCCTCACTCGGGAGAGCGACGCGCTGCTGGCCTTCTATACCGTCGCCGAGGCGGACTGGCGCCGAGTCCGCACGACTAACGCGATTGAGCGGGTGTTCCGAGAGGTCCGCCGCCGCACGCGTCCGATGACGTGCTTCACCAACGTCGCCAGTTGCGAGCGCATTGTTTATGCGATCTTCCAGGCTACGAACAGACGCCAGGCGAGACGCTCTCCCTCACGGGAATTTACACAAAAGACTTGACACTACCGAATCACCGGGTCGATTGGCTATCGGGGCCGTTCTGCGGTATACTTATGCTACTTCACCTTCCTATCGACGGCGGCCCTGCCCCTCGGCTTTTCCGCCCGTGGCCGGTTCCCAGAGGATGAAGATGGGACCACAGGCCACACTTCGTGGGTGCCGAGCATGTTCGTTCGCATCGATTCCGCGGTCGTGACAGACGACGTCGCATTGGTCAGGGCGCCGGGCGATAGTGCTTGGGTCAACGCCGTCCCTGGACTCGTATGACACTCCGCGTGCGGGAATTGGCCCCGGAGAAACGCGCTGAGATCATGGCCATTCGAGCGGCCGCGCGTCGCGGCTTGGCCCCAACGGCGATCGCCGAATTCTACGAACTTCCCCTGGTGGACGTCACCCGCGCACTGGCACCGGCGACCCACGGGCGGGTCACCGATCCGGTGAGCCTTCTCAATACCCAGGTGGCGGCCCCCGGGCACACCCACGCGGATGTGCAGCTCTACTGGGTGGGTTTCCTCACGGCCGCAGGGTGGATTTCCGGACAGGGTTCGTCCATGGCGCTCGTTGTTACGTTGGGCGATCGTGCCGAAAGCCACGTGGCGAGGCTCATGGACGATATGGCCGAATCCCGCCTGCGCCCAGAGTACTGCGAAAGCAGCCTCCTAGGCTGGCAAGTGTACGTTCGGGAGCCGATGCTGTGTAAGGCGCTGCTCCCGTGGGGCGTTCCGTCGATTACCTATGGCGACGACCCGGCATTGTTGAACGACCTCCCGAACCAGTTCGCTGTGCCGTTTCTCTGCGGCTATCTTGACGGCAACTGGCCTGGGACCGCGTTTTCGCGCAGGGGGCGCCTGGTACTCAACGGAACCGTTGGAGTATTGTCCGCTGTGAGTCGCACGCTTCGAACGTGTTGGGGGATTTCGGAAGGCCGTATCACCGCGAGCGCAACTCGCGCGCGCCTTGACTATCCGAGTCTTCAGATCGATCAGCAAGTACGGGATCGGGCGCAGACGTACACGCTGCGGAAACGGTACCCTTTGGTTTCATAAACGTGCCGTGCTGTCGCTGCGACGGGGCGTTCAGGTTGATCTTCTCCGGGACGCCGGATCGAGACGGGTAAAGATCCAAGTCCTATGTCCCGCTCAGGGGTCAACGGTCGAGCATTCTCTCCTTGCTCGGACCCAAGCGTGACAGGTGAGCGGTCTCACCCGCGTTGGCCGCACCGCACGTCTCTTCATCACGGCGCTTAACAGATGGACACACGACGGCTCTCACCAACTTCGCGGAGGGAAGAGTATGCGCCAGCGTCCTATTGAGGAACTTCTTGTGAAAATCAGCCCACGGTTCGCGATGGTGAATGCCTTGGCCGCTCGGGCCGAGCAGCTGATTAGGGGAGACCTTCCTGCGGTCGAGACGAACACGCGCAATCCTGTGCTCGTTGCGATGGAAGAGCTTGCGCTGGGACGATTGCACGTGAACACTGGACGAGCGGGCGTGGCGTCGAAGAAGGGGACGGAACTGAGGGAAGCCCCAGCGACTGATGATCAAGACGCGGAAAGCGTGCACGCCGAGGATGCCCTCGTATCGAGTCGGTGACGAGCCCGACCGCGGGTGGCCTGCCTTGAAGGGCGTTACCGAGCGTACCCCGACGGCGCAGACGAGCATCGGTGTCTCACACGGGCGTGCGCAGGTCTTCTCCGAGAACGGTCAGATACTCTCGGCCACCGTCGGCAAAGCCGCCGAGGTTGTTGAGGAGTTCGAGTTTGGACACAGTCAACGCGACGCCAGCTCCGTTTCCCGGTCGCGGCGCGAGCCGGACGGCGCCCGCAGGTTCGGTGGCCCTTGCTTCGAGAGGACCCGCGTTCCCTCATTGGCCGCTGAAGCGGCCGGGAGAAGCCTTGCGTAGGCGTTAAAGTGCTGTCATGCTTACGCTGAACTGCGCGGTCCAACGGATCAAACTCCGGCACGTCGGCGTTGCTAGGCTTTGAAGGGGACTGTGCCCAGTTCGCATGAGGCTCGGTGAGGCGCTGGCAAAAGGGGGCTTACGTTGATACACACAGGCCTCGGGATTCTCGTTGCGGTCGCCGTGATCGTCGTCCTCGTGCTGCGCGCTTCGATCAAGATCGCTCGAGAGTATCAGCGGTATGTCGTATTCCGTCTGGGGCGGAGCCTAGGTCAGAAGGGTCCGGGTGTAGTGTTTCTCTTTCCCATCACCGACCGGGCGGTCCTCGTTGACTTGCGGGAGGCCTTCCTCGAGATCCCCGCACAAACATGCATCACGCGCGATAACGCCCCCATATCCATCGATTTTCTAATCTACTGGAAGGTGTTTGATGCGGCGCTGACGGTCATCCAGGTCGGCAACTTCGCGGGCGCTGCCCAAGGAATCGCCACGACAGGACTCCGGGCCGTGATCGGCAACCTCAGCCTCGACGACGTCCTCGCCAAGCGGGACCAAATCAACCAGGAGATGCGGGCGAAACTAGACGACGTGACCGAGCGGTGGGGAGTGAAGGTCACGACGGTGGAGATCCGCGAGGTCACTCCGCCCAAAGACGTCCAAGACGCGATGACCCGCCAGATGTCGGCTGAGCGAACTCGCCGCGCGCTCGTGACCGAGGCCGACGGGACCAAGCAGGCGGCCATCACAATTGCTGAAGGTGAGAAGCAGGCGGCGATCTTGCGGGCGGAGGGCGAACGGCAGGCGGCGATTCTCCGAGCCGAGGGGTTCTCGTTGGCGCTCGACAAAATCTTCACGGTCGCTCACACCGTAGATGCCAACACGATGGGACTGCAATACCTCGACACCCTCAGGTCGCTCGGAGCCAGTCCGGCGGCTAAATTCATCTTTCCAATGGAATTCACCCGATTGTTGGAACCGATGTTCGGCCACAAGCCAGACGCGCCCTAATACCCGAGGCGACACGCGCGCTGTGCGTGAGCTGCCTGGGGATCTCGCGCCGACAGCACGACGCCCGACCTGTACGAGACGTCCGAGTCGCGAGCGGCAAGCCAAACACACCCCGCTGATGCCGGGTGTCCACGGGAAAGACGCGGCTCGGGATGGGGTGTTTGCCACGCACGGAAATTAAACGCGAGGCGTAAGTCCGCACGTCAGGTCGTCTTCCTGCTTTTCCCCGTGCGCGCGCGCGCGAACACCCGTCCCGCCAGCGTCGTCGACACGGCGCCGGCTCAGCGGAACCACTCAAGCACGTCTCTCGCCCGGTCCGACCTCACGACCATGACGACGCGGCCGCCGGCGAGGAAATAATCATCGCCCGCGGCACAAACACGGACTCACCTCGGCGAACGGCCGTCACGAGGACCCCCGCCCCGAGGCGCGCGTCGCGCAACCGCCGCCCGGCTACCCCTGACCCGAGTGCGACATCCGGATTGACCACCACGGCCCCGGCCACCAACGCCGAGGGGGCGCCTCGTTGGCCGACAGCTCGCGTGGCGATCCTGCGGCGTGGCGCTCTGTGGCCCGGCCGGACGCCCCCGCCAACGCGGCAGTGAGCCTATCGAGGTCCGCGGCCTCGCGCGCGGGCAGCAAAGACCGCGAGCCGATCGCCGCGCCGGAGCTCGGTTTGGCCGTCCGGCAAGAAGCTCGCGTCAGAGCGCACACCGATGCGACTCGCGGTCACGTCAAAGCACCTGCCGGCTTGGCGGGACCGGGGGTTGCAAAGTCTACTGTAGGCACGCGGCTTGCGCGTGGGGCGAAAGCAATATCGTCTATCGCTGGTAGCTTTAGGGCGCAAAAGGGCCACGGGCGGAGTCCAACCGAAACGGGGTGCGCGCGGCTCGTACCGGCACGCGCCTTTGCAGCGGAGCTCGGGTCTCCAGCAGGAGATTTGTATGACCCTAGACTTGACCTCCGACATTAATCGCAGCTACGCTCGGGCGATGAACTATCGCACCATCGATCTGTTCATGATCAAGATTCTGTGGTGGCACTTCGGATTCACAGTCCTGATGGCGTTCACCAACTCGTATCTCAGGCTCAGCGCTTGGCTGCCCTCACCGTTCTCCTGGCGCATCCTCAGTTCCACTGAAGCCTTGACGGCGTCAATGATCGGGTTTCTCGCAGCCGCGGTTCCCACGGTCGTCTGGGATAGGCTTCGCAACCACTATGCGTGGCGGCTCATCATGAACGCTGCTCTCACCGTATATTCGTACTTGTTTGTGTTCATGAGCGGAGGATCCATCGAGATGCACTTCCATTTCTTCATGGTAATGGCGTTGGTCACGGTCTATTCCGATTGGCGGTTGGGATGGTTCGTGCTTGTGCTGACGGCTCTCCATCATGGGATTCTGAACTACGTGGCACCCAACTGGGTGTACGTGTACGGCCGTAATGACGTCGCGGTGCTCGCCCACGGCCTCCCAGTTCTTGCTACCGCGATATTCACAACACTCCTCTGTAACAGCCACCGGCGGTCTGTTGCCACGTCCGAAGAGGCGCGTCGAGCGTTGCAGCAGGAAATGGAAGAACGCGTGCGTGCCCAGGAGGCGGCAACGACCGATGCGTTGACCGGCCTGGCAAACCGGCGGGGGCTGCTGGATCGGCTGCACAGCGAACTCCAGCGTTCGGCTCGGTCGAACAGCCCCCTTTGCGTAGTGAGCATAGATCTCGACGGATTCAAGGCCATTAACGACGCCTATGGCCACGCGATTGGGGATCAAGTGTTGTCGAGTGTCGGCGACATTCTGCGCGGCTATCTTCGGCAGACGGACGTGGCCGCGCGCTACGGTGGCGATGAGTTCGTGTTGTTGCTCTGCAACACCACGCCCGTCAAGGCGACGGTCATGCTGAGTCGCCTCGCGACGTTCGACCTGGCTCCAACGGACGTCGATCATGGCGGGCATCTCGACGTTCAGTTCAGCTGGGGAATCGCATCGTGGCCAGAGGACGGCGATATTGCAGACCAGCTGCTTCAAACGGCTGACCACCGACTGTATGAGATGAAGCGGCGACCACGCTCGTCGGCGAAGACCATATCGTAGGGTCGAATCTCCAACGCAGGCAACGAACACTGCCGGACCTTGCGCCGGCACTTGGCTGGAAAGAGCGACGCGCCATGCCGCAGCCCTTCGATCCCCCGCTTAGCGCGACTTATCGTTGAATGGTGTGTCGAAGCGTGCACGTTTTGAGGGGTCTCTTGGCCTCCTGCGTGAACGTGGGTTGTCGCGCGACGCGCTCAGGTCCTGTCGCCTGCGGCCCGAGCCATGGCGATCTCGATGAACTCGGGCAGCCGTACCGCCAAAACCGCTGCCGTAAACACCGGTCCAGATACTCCCCGCCTCCTGCCACGGCATACCGATTCCAGGTGCGGGCGCTGGCCGCTTCCACAACGTACGGGATCTACTCACCGGGGCTGGTGTGCTTGCGTCATCATGGGCGTCCTGGACCCTCCTCGAACGCTACGGCCGGGTCACCCGCGCGGCCCGGCCGGGCGCGTGGGTGAACGCAGCGCCGATGACCGCGCCCAGTCTGGCCTTTGACGTGGGGCTTGCCCAACCGTTGCGCACGGGAAGACCACCGCAACGAATACAGCGCAGCCACGAATACCGCAAAGATTTAGGAAGAAACGCCTGAGATGCCGTTGCGGGGCCTCCATGCCGATATCGACGAGGCGCGGACGGCGCTCCAGGGCCTGCTCGGGGACACTAGTGAGCCGATTGATGCCCTCCCGGGATAAGGCGTTCAAGGGTTCTCCGACTAGCCCGGCTGGCGGGTCGCCAGCATGCACAGTGAACAATGTGCGCAGCTGGCTGGGCGCGCCGTCCAAGAACTAATGCGGTCCGCTCCGTCACCTCGTCCGGGGCCTCGCTCTGACGCGAATTGGCGGTACTCCCAGCTCGCGGAGCCCGTCGCTAAACGTTACGCAATCTCGTTGCTTCACGTCCGCCAATCGAACCAATTGCTCATCAGCTCTCGCAGTTAGCTCAGCAAATAACTCGCGGGCCTGGCGTGTGGGTGCAACATCAGCCATGTTCCCGAGATCGGCCACTGTTGCGAGTTCGTTGTTCAATCGGACCGGATAGTGAAACGTGTCCTCATAGGCCTGAGCGCGCCACTGAATCAATTCATTCTCGATGCCGTCCAATTGGGCGCTGAGCTCCTTGGCAGCACCCGCCAGCGCCCCGCCGCCGGTTAGACCTTCTGTCCGCGACACCCACTGTTGTACCTGATCGCGGATGTCGCGAACATCAAGGACGGCTTCATGGACTTCCGTAATCTTGTCGCGGACCGCGAGCAGAAAGTCAAACTGCGCTTTAAGGTCTGCATCCGTCGTCACGGTCCGAGGATCCTTCCGGATCTCAAACGACTGCGTGAGCGTGCTTTTTCCAACGGTGAGTCGCACGCGGTAGGAACCAGGAAGCACACGCGGTCCACCGAGGAATCCAAACCAGAGAGCAGCTCCTGGCACTTCTGCCGCGCCGGTTAGCCGCATGTTCCAGACGAATCGATTCGCCCCTTTCTCCGCCGGCACAACGAGAGGCTGCTCTGACTCGGTAAGCGAGTAGCTCCTTCCGGAGTGCTGCTCCTGAGCGATCACGTTGCTGGAATACTCTCGCAACACATGTCCCTGAGCATCGAGAAATGCGAGTTTCACTTCCCCCGTCGGCCGCTCGCGGAAACAGTAATGAACTAGCACACCGTTAGGCGGATTCTCTCCGGCGTCCAACAATATCGCGGCACCAGTGCTAGTCGCCTGTGCCGTGAGCCCCAGTCCTCCAGCCCGCGCATATACACGGGACCCGCCCTTGCGGAACGACAGCGAGCGCACGTTGGAACGAACCGTAGGCCGCGGGGTAAACAAATGCGCCTCAGCCCGCCGTATCTCGTCGGAGAGTTGGCGCAGAGGTGACACGTCATCTAATACCCAGAAGGACCGACCGTGTGTTGCAAGCACCAATTCGTGGTCCTTGACTACCAGATCGTGGATGGACACCACTGGGAGACCGTTCCCAATTGGTTCCCAGTGTCCACCGTTATCCAAGCTAAAAAATACGCCAGCCTCGGTACCAGCATAGAGCAGTCCTTTACGGACAGGGTCCTCCCGAATCACTCGGGTGAGACGATTCTCCGGAATGCCCTCGACTATGCGCGTCCATGTCTTGCCGTAGTCGGTCGTCCTGAACAGATACGGTCGCAAATCCCCAAGCTTGTAGCGGGTTGCCGCTACGTACGCCACCGCAGGGTCGTGTGGCGATGCTTCGATAATGCTGACCAGCGCCCACTCGGGGAGCTCATCAGGGGTCACCTTGTTCCATGTCTTTCCGTTGTCTTTCGACACGTGGACCAAGCCATCATCGGATCCGGCCCAGAGCACTCCCGGGGTTTTGGGAGATTCGCAGAACGCGAAGATCGTGCAATAGTACTCGGTGCCCACATTATCCCGTGTAACCGGCCCCCCCGACGGCCCGAGCTTGCTGCGATCATTGCGCGTCAGGTCGGGACTGATAATGTCCCAGCTCGCGCCTTCGTTAGTCGTGCGAAAGACAAGATTTCCTGTCGCATACAGGACGTTAGGGTCATGGGGAGAGATAACAATTGGAAACGTCCACTGAAATCGGTACTTCAGGCGTTCAGCGCCCCAGCCCGCTAGATTCTGAGGCCATATCGTGATGTCTCGTACTTCGCTTGCCCGATGATCGTATCGAGTGAGCATGCCCTGGAAAATGCCGCCGTAAATGATGTTCGGATCGTCGGGCCGTACGGCGATGTAGCCGGATTCACTGCCGCCGACATCATGATAAGTGTTTGGCAGAATAGCGCCAAGGTGAGATGCGCTTGGAATCGAAATGGTCGAGTTATCCTGTTGGGCGCCGTAGATTCGATATGGGAATCGATTATCTGTCGTCACATGATACATTTCGGCCGTGGGCTGATTGTACAACGTCGACCATGACTCGCCGCCATTGAGAGAGGCGCTCGCGCCACCGTCGCTACCATTTATCATCCGCTGTGGATCTCGTGGATCGATCCAGAGATCATGGTGATCGGGGTGTGGGAGCGACTTCTTCGAAAAGGTCCGTCCACCGTCGACGGACTTCCAGAGATCAAGGTTCGCAATGTACGCCGTTTCGGCATCGGTTGGATCAGCGAAAATGTGACTGTAGTAAAAGGGCCGCTGTCGTGGCTCTCGCTCGCTGTTGAGACGCTCCCAGGTCGCGCCCGCATCATCAGAGCGAAAGATCCCCCCTTCTTCCGCCTCAACGATTGCCCACACTCGATCGGGACGCGCAGGAGAGACCGCGACCCCGATGCGACCCTTTATCCCGCCGGGGAAGCCAGGATTGTCCGTTAGTTCAGTCCACGTATCACCACCGTCCGTC
Source organism: bacterium (assembly GCA_035295165.1). Classification (NCBI taxonomy): domain Bacteria; species bacterium. Next base: position 82,325 of record DATGJN010000033.1, on the reverse strand, counting down.
GTCTTGAACAAACCGCTCCCTGGTCCGCCGCTTGCAAGCGCCCAAGGGGTGCGGTAGCTTTCCCAGATCGCAGCGTAGAGGATGCGCGGATTCGTTGGATCCATGCTCAGGTCACACGCACCCGCACGGTCGCTTCGGAACAGGGCGCGCTGCCATGTCTTTCCCCCGTTCGTGGACCGGAACACGCCACGATCCGGGTTGGGATCATACACGTGACCCAGAGCCGCAACATAAACGAGATCGGGATTTCGCGGGTGGACCCGAATCCGAGCGATGTGCCGGGTATCGGCAAGACCTACAGCCTGCCAGGTTCGCCCCCGATCGCTCGACCGATAGACTCCATCGCCGTCGGCCACGTTACCACGAATGCACGACTCGCCCATTCCCGCATAGATCACGTTCGGATCGGCATCTGAGACAACGAGTGCCCCAACTGACGCCGTCCGAAAGTACCCGTCTGAAATGTTCCGCCATGTCCACCCCGCGTCGTCCGTAGTCCAGACGCCGCCCCCGGTTGATCCGAAGTAGAATACTTGGCGACGTTCGGGGTCGCCAGCAACGGCAACGACACGGCCGCCGCGGAACGGGCCCACCAACCGCCACCGGAGTGAGTTGAGAATGCTGTCCGCACTCTTCCTGACATCGTTTTTCACTACCATGCCTCCTCTCTGGCACCATTAGGCTTTGGTCAGGGTTTCGATCTCTTGTTGCGATATGTTCACGCACGCCCATCCTGTCCCCGCGTGAGGCCCTCGGGCAGACGCCAGGACGCGCAGATTGCACGGTCGCCCCAAACGAGGAACATCGTGCTACCGAAGCCGGGGGTCGAGATAGTCACGAAGCCAGTCCCCGACCAGATTCACTCCTAGAACCGTTGTCAGGATCGCTAGCCCCGGGAAGGTCGTCAACCACCAGGCATCCGTCACGTATTCGCGAGCGTCGGCAAGCATGGACCCCCAAGTAGGTGTTCCTGCTCCGACACCTAGTCCAAGAAAACTTAGGCCGGCCTCCGATAGGATTGTGCTCGCCACGGAGAACGTTGCTACTACAATGGCGGTGCTGATGACATTGGGTAGCGCATGAACGAGCAAGATCCGACCTACCGACGCTCCCATCGCACGTGCGGACTGCACGTATTCACGCTCTCTCACAGACAACACTTCCGCACGGACCACACGCGCATAGGTGACCCAACTCGTTACCCCCAGCACGCCGATGATGTTGCCGAGACCGGGACCGAGCACGGCCATCACCGCTAGCGCCAACAAGATGAAGGGGAACGCAAGTTGCATGTCACCAAAGCGCATGATCACGCGATCGGTCCAGCTCCCGTGGTAGCCACTGACAAGCCCAATCGCAGTTCCAAGGCTACCCCCAATGGCCACTGCAGTAAGGCCGACGAATAACGAGATCCGTGCGCCAACCAGTAACCGGCTCAAGACGTCGCGTCCCAGCGCATCCGTCCCCAGCCAGTGCCGCATTCCATCTTGCACGGTCAACGGTGCCAACAACCGATCCTGTACGTGGACAAGAGTGGGCGACGCGGGCGCAAGCCATGGCGCCATGATCGCGGCGCAGACGACAACCGACAATAGAAAGGCGCCCACAATAGCGCCCGGGGAGCGGCAGAGATTGCGAATCGCAGGAGTCGACACAGGATCACTCGTACCGCACGCGAGGATCAAGATAGCCGTAGGCGACGTCCACGCAAAGGTTCAAAAGCACAAACACGGTGGCGATGACGATGACTGCGGTCTCGACGATCGGAAAATCCTTTTCATAGATCGCGTTGACAACCAGCCGCCCGACACCGGGCCACGCAAACACGGTCTCGGTGATGATTGCGCCTCCGAGCAGAACGCCGAAATCAAGTCCAACCAAGGTTACGATCGGCAAGAGAGCGTTGCGCAATGCGTGGCGATACACTACTATTCTGTTTGGCATTCCCTTCGCTCGTGCAGTTCTGATGAAATCATTCCCAAGGGCGTCAAGCATTGATGCTCGAACGACTCGCGCTGTGCGCCCCATAGAGTACATTGCAAGCGTGAAACCTGGGAGTACCAAATGAGTCAACCCGCCACGACCAGAAACGGGAAGCCACCGGAGTTCTACGCCGAAGACAAGGATGAGGATGAGGCCCAACCAAAACCCAGGCGTGGACTGCCCAAGCAAGCCTCCAACCATGCTGCTGGTGTCAATCAATGTCCCACGGTGCGTTGCCGCCTGTACGCCTAGTGGAAGTGACACGACGAGCGAGAGCACCATCGCAGTGACCGCCAATTCCAGTGTGGCAGGCATCCGCTCCAAGACCAGTGGCAAAGCTGGGATCTGACTACGCAATGACACCCCAAAGTCGCCGTGTGCTGCATGACCTAGGAAATCTCCGTATTGCACGTACCAAGGGCGATCGAAGCCCATTTGATGCCGAAATTCTGCGATTTGGTCGCGCGTATAGTTCTCAGGAATCATGAGATACGTCGGGTCCCCAGAGAGAAACAGGATCGCGAATGCGATGAAACTCACGCCAACAAGAACCATCAGCGAATCGAGCAGGCGACGCGCGACAAATGACGCCACGCGCTAGCCCGCGGACACCGGTGCTCCGAGCCCAAACAACAATTGGCCTTGCTTCGCCGCCATGCTCGTGCTGAAGAATAGTACTGTCGCGTCGACCGGAGCAATGACGTCTTCCAGATGACGTCCCCACAGATCTCGCAACTGACCGATGAGTTGCCCAGACCGAACCTGATCGCCAAGATCAACCGACGATGAAAAGAGTCCCTCCCGGCTCGCTGACACTAACGTGAACTCGACGAGGCGCAAAGGAGCTGGCGAAACACTCCCGCCGGAGATGACACCGAGGTGGGTGAGGCTGTTGCGCAACCCTCGCAAATGCACGTCGACATCTGACGGCTTTGCTTGGTCCTCTCCTCCCGCCTCTGCCACGATCGCGGGGATGCCGCGCATGCCCGCAGCCGCCTGCATGTAGCCGGGCACGGGACGTCGTAACACTTCCTTCGAGCGACGCACTGCCAGGGGAAGCCCGTAGCTGGCTGCCAGCGCACGCGACTTGGCGTCAAGAACCGGGTCATCCGTCTCTTGATAGATCGTAAACGGCATCAAGCGTTCCATAACATCCCCACCGTGCAGATCGATGAGCGCGTCACACCTGGCAAAAACTTCGTCAAACAAATATGCAGCCATCACCTCTGTCGCCGTCCCATCCCGGCGTCCCGGAAAGACGCGACTGAGGTTCTTTCCGTCTGCGGGCACCACGCCCGCAACTCGGTCCCAAAACGCCAGTTGGTTGATGATCGGGAGGACAATCACGTGCCCGGCCAGCCGCCCGGGTTCTAACTCGTTCGCAAGACGCAGAGCCGCTTCGATCCCCGCATACTCCGATCCGTGCATTCCGGCGGTCACACAAACCGTGGGACCAGCTCTGTCCCCCCGGATCGAGACATAGGGCCATGAAAAGGCTGTGAGGACAGGATGCGCAAACGCAAGGGTGCCATAAGTCTTTACCCCTGGTTGTCCGCTCGACACAACCGTCACTCGCGTCCTCCCACAAGACCCTCGCGGACTGGCACGCAATCAACAGGCATCGATTAGAGAACCCATCGAACCCGCGCGTCCTTACTTCACAGAGGCATTCTCCAGAATAATGAGTTCGTCAGCGCGCGGCGCCCAGTTGAGCCGCTTGTTGACACCGTAAAAATCCGTCTGTTTGTAAAGAAAAATGAGCGGAGCATCATCATGAGCGATCTCCTGCAACTTGTACAAGATCGGCGTCCGTTGTTTTGGATCGACTGTGTGATTGAGGAGGTCGTACTGCTTCTCAAACTCTGCGTTGTTCCAATAGGTCGGGTTATAACCGAAGTCCTTCTCAACGTACCGAATCTCATCCTGACCGTCAAAGGAAGACCCGAGTCCTAGTAAGTACATGTCCGCGGGGTTGACATCCTCGAACATCTTCTTCGAATACACTGGCCACGCCAGCGGATTCACTTTGACTTGAACACCGATGGCCTGCAAGTACGATGCGGTCGCCTCTGCGATCTCCTTGTCGCTGATGTAGCGTCCCACAGGGGTGTCCATCGTGACGCTAAACGGCTGTCCGTTCTTCATGAGAACATTATTCTGGAGCTTCCAGCCAGCCTCGGCCAGCAGTGACTTCGCCTTGTTTGGATCGTACGGGTACGGTTTCACCGCAGGATCAGCATACGCATTGACAAGAGTTGCCATTCGACGACCCCGGCCGCTCAGGATGGATTTCAAGATGGCATCCACGTCCACCGCATAGTTCATTGCCTGGCGCACGCGAGTATCGTTAAACGGTGGGCGATCCGTTCGCATTCCAATGAAAATGTCCCGCCCTCCCTCAACTGTCTTCACCGCTGCGTTGGAGCTGTTGTTGATGCGGTTTATCTGATCGGGAGGCACGTTGGTGATGATATCAGCCGCACCCGACAGCAAGTCCGCGATGCGGGTGCCGGCTTCGGGGACCGGGCGAAACACAAGCGTCTGAATCTTCGGTTTGGGTCCCCAATAGGTTGGATTAGCCGTCACAGTCACATGATCGTCGTGGATCCATTCCTTAAAGACGTACGGCCCCGTTCCGACCGGTCGGAGGGACGCCTGCGCCTCCGTCACCCCACTGTAGTACTTAGGCGCCATCATGTAAAAATAGACAAGCCACTCCAGCACAAGCGGTGACGTCTCTTTCATGACAATGTTCAGAGTATAGTCGTCTACGATGTCAATGTGGTCGTATTTGACGAATCCCTTGAGAAAACTCGGCGCCTTCAGCGCCGGATCGTACAGGCGGTTGATAGTGTACTTAACTGCCTCCGCGTTAAATGGCTCTCCATCGTGAAAGCGCACGCCTTTCCGCAACCTGAACTGCCACACAGTTGGACTGATGATTCGCCAGCTCTCTGCTAGCCTCGGTTGATAACGCATCTGGCTATCGCGAGTCACTAGGGTCTCGAACATGGTGAGCATGACGTTGTCGCTGAAGCGGGCTTGCGTGAACATCGGGTCCATGCTTTCCACATCGGTCCCCTGGTCGACAACTACTTGTGAACCTACTTGAGCGCTCGTTAACTGTACCCCCAATGTGCCAACGCACATCATCGCCGCCAACCAAACCGCAAGCGCTCGCCGCATGGTCCCCTTCCTCCTTTAGACTACTCGAGTGCGCTCGCCCGGCAGACACACCAGGCAGCAATCTTAGAGAGGTATCCTCGCTCTCGCGACAGGCATATAACCTCCACGACACCAGCGCCTTGTAGGGTCGCCTCTACTGTTCAGCCGGTATTGCGAAGCACGATACGTACAGTGCTACGCTTCACGGCGCGACGGCTCTGTAGGCTTCAATAGTTCGAGTAATCGCGCGTCGACGCGATCGGCGTTGTTCTCAAGATACTTGCGCAATTGATCCCAACGAGCGTGCTCGAGCAGGTCGGCGATTGTCGCATGGTGTTCCACAATCGCTGGCAGTGACGCGTAAGTGCGGTCCGCGTATTCTCTGACCAAGAGGTAGCATTGGAACTTCAAACCTTGCCATAACCGCTGCAAGCGCCGATGCCCCGCGAATGCGTACAGAGCATCGTTGAATGCCAAATCCGCGTGAGCAACTCCTGCGGCATCGCCACGTTCCGCGGCGGTGCGCATCGCTTGCAGAGCCTCTTTGAACCGCAGTAAGAGGGCATCAGATAGATGATCTTTTACAAGCCGCAGGGCGAGTCGTTCCGTGAACATCATGATGCTATATATCTCGTACGCATCCCGCTCCGTGAGCACGGGAACGGTCGCGCCTCGATGAGGGGCCAGCACCAAGAGCCCTTGCTCGGCAAGCTCGCGAAATGCCTCGCGGACAGGCCCGCGACTGACGCCCAAGTCACGAGACAAATTCGCCTCGATAACTCTGTCGCCGGGGCCGAGCTGGCCGGTGATGACGGCGTCGATGATTGAGTCGCGCACTCCGTCCACCAGAGAACGCCTCGACAGCTTTCGGACAGATGGGACGGCGACAGACGCGCTCATCGACAGTTCCCCCCTCGGATATTCCACTTCATATCATCATAGTGTATGATTGTCAACAATCGGCAATCTTACGACCGAGTGCCAATTGACGGTTCAGGAGCACAGAGTTCCAGGACAGGGAGGGGATGCAATGCCGATACGCAAGGTGCTGCTGTTTCTCGTGATCGCCGTAGCTGGCGCGATGCCTACGGCAACGGGCATACCCTCGCTTGCAGCCACTGGCGCTGTAACGGTGGCGCAAGGGACGGAACCAGCAAGCCTCGACGCGTTTCAGGAGATCTCCCGCTCAGGGTACAATGTTACTTTGCACATCTACGACCCTCTGTTCATGCGAAGCGAAAGTGGGAAGATCACTCCCATGTTGGCAACAGGGTACAAGATAATCAATCCCACGACGTGGGAGTTCTCGCTGCGCAAAGGTGTGCGCTTTCACAATGGCGAGCCGTTCGATGCGACAGCGGTAAAATTCACGTTCGACCGCGACTTGCTCAAAGAATCCGCGCAGAACTACTTGCTGAATGGGGTCAAGGATGTCCGCATCGTGGACCCCTACACTGTGCAAGTCACCACGGCAGACCCCATGCCGTTGCTGCTCTTTAATCTGACGCTGGTTGGCATTATGCCGCCGCGCTACTATCAGACCCAGGGCGCGAGTTACGTTGCAACCCACCCTGTGGGGACGGGCCCATATCGGTTTCAGTCTTGGGTCAAGGACGATCGTGTGACCTTGGTGGCTAACACCGCATACTGGGGCGGTACTCCCAGCATTCAGACGCTTGTGTTTCGACTTATTCCGGACCCCGCTGCGCGGGTGGCCGCCTTGAGGACCGGGGAAGCCGATATTACTACCGATTTTCCGCCGGACCTCGCGCCGAGCATCCAGGGCAATCCGCAGGTTCAAGTGGAGACTACGCAGGGCACGCGTTCCATCAACATCATGCTTGATACCGGAACCGGGCCACTGCGTGACAAACGTGTACGGCAAGCCCTGAACTACGCAGTCGACAAGGACACGATCGTCAAGAAATTGCTGGGCGGGTTCGGCACCGTTGAATCGACACTCGTGCCCGCGCCGTATCTTGGATTTAACCCGCTGCTGAAACCGTACTCCTACGATCCCGCCAAAGCAAAACAGCTGTTGTCGCAAGCAGGCTACCCTAACGGATTCCCGATTGTCTTCCAATCGCCTCGAGGTCGCTACCTTGCCGACGCGGAAGTATCGCAGGCCGTCGTAGGCTATCTCAAAGCTGTCGGCGTCAATGCCGATCTCAAGTACTTCGAATGGGGCAATTACGTCAATATGTACTTCAAGCACCAGCTCGGCCCTATTTTCTTGATCGGTTCAGCATCCGCTGCACTAGACGCAGGCGATGCACTCGAAAACGTGTCCTGTGGCGTTTGGGACTCATGGTACTGCAACCAAGCAATTCAAGCACGGTACATGAAGGCCAAGTCGACACTGGACCCTGCCGGCCGCGCCCAACAATATCGTGAGATTCAGTCATTGATCTACGACGAAGCGCCGATCATCTTCATGTATACACAGCAGGGCATTTATGGTGTGAACAAGCGGTTGAACTGGACCCCGAGAGCCGATGAGACCTTGTGGTTGGCAAAGACAACGGTAAAGTAACGGACCACGTCTAAGGAGCATCGCGGAACGTGCAGCGCTACATCGCTCGACGACTCTTGCAGGCTGTCTTTGTGCTGGTGGGGATCTCCGTCCTCGTCTTCTTGTTGACACACGTCATTGGCGATCCGGTCGCTCTGCTGCTTCCGTTCCAGGCGAGTCAGGCGCAGATTACAGCAATGCGGCACGCGTTCGGTTTGGACCGACCACTATGGTTCCAATACACGATGTTCGTCCGCGGCGCGCTTCATGGAGACCTTGGACTCTCGGTGCGGCAAGACGTACCCGCACTCGCCCTCGTGCTCGAACGCGTGCCCGCCACTGCCGAACTTGCCCTCACCGCGCTGAGCCTCGCAGTCGGGCTCGCCATCCCGCTCGGAGTTCTGGCCGCCCTACATCGACGAACCACCGTCGATCGTGGCGCCCTGCTATTCTCGATCATCGGCCAATCGATGCCCACCTTCTGGTTGGGGCTCCTCGCGATCCTCGTGTTCGGGGTGTTTCTCCGATGGCTTCCAACCGGCGGAATCGGCGGCGTGCGACACTTAGTCCTGCCCGCCACCGTGCTTGGCGTGTTTTCGTCCGCAGGGATTACGCGCCTGACACGGGCGTCGGTCCTCGATGTGGTGGCGGAAGACTACCTGCGCACCGCGAGGGCGAAGGGACTTCGTGAGACCGTCGTCATCGGCCGGCACGCGCTACGGAATGCATCTCTGCCCCTTGTAACCTGGATTGGGCTTGAACTGGGGACGCTCCTCGGGGGCGCGGCAGTCGCGGAGACCGTGTTTTCTTGGCCTGGGATGGGTCGACTCGCTGTCCAAGCGATCTTTGCCCGCGATTTCCCAGTAGTACAAGCGACCGTGCTGTTCGCGGCAACGGTCTTCGTGCTAGCGACGCTAGTGACAGATTTGCTATATGCGTGGCTAGACCCTCGGATCCGATACAGCTAATGGCGCTGCGACTCCCTGTCCGATCGCAGACGGTTCGCCCTTCGAGGAAACCCGCAAGCTCTCGATGGGCGCTGAGCGATCCTGGAGCGAGTATCGGTCTAGTCCTGCTCGGAGCCGCGTGTGCATTGGCCCTGCTCGCCTCGAAAATCGCTCCGATGGACCCAGGGAACCAAGACATTGTGAACCGCCTCGCCCCGCCACTCTCTATGAGCGCAGGGCACATCTATTGGCTCGGGACAGATCAGTTGGGCCGGGACATCCTCAGCCGCGTCATTTACGGTGCTCGCGTTTCACTCTTCGTCGGGGTCAGCGCGGTCGTGCTGTCTGCGACACTCGGAACCTTGGTTGGAATATTCAGTGGCTATTACGGTCGCGCTTGGGACGATTTGCTGATGCGCATCACGGACGTTCAACTCGCATTCCCTTCAATTCTCCTAAGTCTAGCGATTGTCGCCGTCCTGGGCGCTGGGGTTAGGAATTTGATCGCGGTACTCGCCTTTTCGGGCTGGGTAGGGTACGCGCGAGTGGCCCGAAGCCGCGTCCTCGGAATTCGTCAGCGAGACTTCGTCGAAGCGGCTCGGGCTCTGGGTGCCTCGCACCAACGGATCTTGCAGCACCACGTCCTCCCGAACATATTGCCGTCCACGCTAACGATCGCGAGCTTCTCGCTCGGCGGGATGATTACGACCGAGGCGGCCCTGACGTTTCTCGGTCTTGGCGTGCCCGCTAACCTCACGAGTTGGGGCGGGATGCTGACGGACGGTGCCCAGTACATGTCAGTCGCCTGGTGGCTTGCGACCTTCCCCGGTGCGGCGATCATGTTGACCGTCTTGGCGACAAATCTCGTCGGCGACTGGTTGCACGACGCCCTCGACCCGCGCTTTGCCACTCGTTGATGAACGACAGAGGTGATCAAGGTGCTGACAATCAGCAACTGCCGCATCATTTCAATGGAGGACCCTGTGATCGAGTGTGGGGCGATCGAGATCGAGGGAACGAAGATCGCGGCGATCCACACGCTACCTCCGAGACGACACGGAAGTAATGTCCTGGATGCTGAGGGACTGACCGCGATTCCTGGTATGGGGCAGATGCACGGGCACATTACTGCATATATGCACACCATGGACACGGCGCCCGTCAACGCGCAACCTCACACGCTCAAGGCGATCCAGGCAACTGCCTTCGCTAGGAATGCGCTACACGCCGGGATCACGATGTGGCGGGACATCGGCGGACACGCCCACATCGATCTGCAGCTCAAGAAGGCAATTAACCTTGGCCTCGTCCCGGGTCCGAGAATGCTAGCGTGCGGCCGCTGGCTTGGTCACAGTGGTGGGCATGGTAGCGGGCTCAGTGAATCAGTAGATGGCGTTGAAGCGCTCCGGCGTGCCGTCCGCGAGCAAATCGCCGCAGGCGCTGACGGAATCAAGCTGATTGCTAGCGGTGGTGTAATGCAGGCGACCGAGGACCCATTCGCTATGGAATACACGGAGGAGGAGTTAGAGGCCGCGGTTGACGAGGCCCGCAAGGCTGGACGGTGGGTAACCGTCCACTCACATCCCGCTGTGGCGACACGCGCTGCGGTGAAGGCTGGCGTGCGTTCGATCGAACACGCGACAGAACTGCCCAATGACGTGGTCGATCTCCTGATCGCCCGCGGCGTCTATATTGTGCCGACATTTGCTGCGTATTGGAAACTCTCCCAAGAAGGTCGTGAGATCGGCCTTGATCCTGGACTCGTGGATATCGCCAGGCGCGTGTGGGATCGGAAGATAGAGTACTTCATGAATGCTGCCCGAGCTGGCGTCAAGTTCGCAACCGGAACCGATACCGGGGCTCCACGCGTGTTCCATCACGAGCTCGCTCTGGAGCTTGAACTCATGGTGCAAGTAGGCCTGAGCCCCGAGCAGGCCTTACGGGCGGCCACGATCAGTTGCGCGGAGCTCATGGGATGGGCGGATACACTTGGGACCCTCACGCGAGGAAAGGAAGCGGATATTGTACTTCTTGAAGGGCACCCACTCGAGGACATTTCAGCAACGCGGCGTGTGCGCCACGTGTTCAAGGCGGGCAAGCATTACACACCGGAACCGCCAGTAGCCCCGCTGCCATGGTAGCAATGTCAAGCGAAGGGCAGAGCCTACTGGGAAAGCGCGCCCTTCAGCGGGCCTTCAGCGAAAATCTTGCTCAACCGCACCGGCCAGAACACTAGCCAGTATGCGGCCAGTATGCGTATGCGGGATAAGCAGGACGAGCGTACTAGATTCAACGAGACGAGTTTAAGGAGGGATTGATATGAGGAAATGGCTGTCGGTACAGACTCAGGCAGCTGCTTCGGCGATTGCAACAGCCGTGGGCGTCTTGTTTGCGATCCTGCCTCAGGACTGGATCGAAGAGCGATTTGGAATCGACCCCGACGCGGGAAGCGGTTCCATTGAGCGTTTGCTTGTTGGCATACCTTTAGCCATCGGTGTGGCACTTGCCGTCAGCGCAATCGTAGGTTATCGACGACGACAAGGGCAGCGTTCGTCCGCGAGTTGACGAACGTGGTTGAGGGCAATTTACTCCTAAGACCAACGCTCTCGCATGTGAAGTTGCGCGAGGGTCGGTATCGGTGCTGCGAGGTAGAGGCGGGACTCGCCCTCAGTAAACAGCGGAGGCAGTTGAGCTCCGCTGAGGGTTTCGCCGCATCTACCTGACTGGTGAAATAGAAACCTAACTCATCGTGATGAGCGAGAGGCGTCTCCGCGCACGACGGGTACGCTTATTTGCTTCCCCCGATTCCGAAGGATAAGTGGCCAAGATCAAACTTACTGGCAATCTCATTACACATGCGGCACCGCGCCCCGGTTACTGCTCGGAGATGGCTCGCAGCGCCTCACGTGTTAACGTTGGCCATTTAGTCGTGTGTCGGAGAGGAACCTGGACCCACGCCTTCATGGATCGGCCGCGCCCGGATGGATCGAACAACGGCGTTCGCGAAAGCGCCAGAGTCCGTGCATGCGTTGGCCCGTCGAGTTTGAACACCATCGCGTCGCCGTAGAGCCCCGCGAACGCCTTGCCACCGATGAACAGGTTGGGCACATACCGAACATCTTCCCCCACTGCTCCCTCGAATTCCGACAAGAGCGCCTCGAAGGCGAGCGGCTTGGCGATGAGCGCCCGCGCGACCTGCTCGTCGAGAAACGTCTGGATCACCTTGCGATTCACGGCGACGCTGTTCGGGAGCCAATCCTCGCCCATCAGTGCGATCGTTTAGCGTCACTGCGTCTCGGCCACGCTCGAATACAGTGGTGATCGCGGAGCCCGCTCCCGAGTCGTCGCCGGGGAAGACAGCACCGAAGCCCGTCGCTACGTCGGTTCAAGGACATAGCCCCTAGCGGTCCAAAGCGTACATCGTGCCATTTTATCGCCTACCCTCATCTCCACGAGACCGCGTTCGACGCGACCTTCTTGTCGCATTTGAACACCTGCGCGAATCTTTACCCGTCCTTATTGCATCAGCCACATTCGTCGTTGCCGTAGTTGCAACGGCCGTTCCAATGCGACTCGTATCTCATTGGATTCCAGGTTACGCATTAGAGTACTTGGGAGTGGGGTCTCGCTTCCGTGGTTCCTACGAGGCCATATATCTTGCTGAGTTCACAGGGCTGCTTGTGCTAACTGCGATCGTTATGTCAGTAGCCAATTACCGGTATTCAATGACAGAGACCTACAACATGAACCAAGCAGCGTTCTTGAGGAAAGCGTTCTATGACATTGCTCTTGAATTAGAATGACAGCTACGGAAGGACGACGTTCGGCACAATCATGTTGAAGGCGTGGCCCAAGGTCTCGATCGAGCCCACTACTCATTGGCCGCAGTGAAATCCGAAGAGATCCGTCGAATAGCCGCTCGCGCCCAACTCTCTCAGGACTTTCGACACGTGCCGCGAGGGCGCGTGTATGGAATTCAGGCACTAATAACAGATTCGCAACGCCGTGACCTCGATGAGGTCTTTGTTTCCAATGCGCGAGATATTTCAGTTTTCTCGTTCACAACGACGCTGACCCTCGCATGCTTGGACTGATTGTTCACACATCCGTGGCGCTCTGGGCATCGTTACTCGTTGTCGCCGTTTGCGTTCGATCCACCCTCTTGCTCTTGCGATAACGGAGTCATGAACCACCCAGGCGTTGAGTGGACAGCGACAACCAGGCGTGCCCTCGCACGCCTCGGCCTCGAAATGCCGCTAATTCCCAACAAATGCGAGCAATTCCTGTCCGACGCCCGGGCAGCAGAAAACCCACCCCAGCCATGCGCTGGAGCGGGTTTTCCTTGCCGTACAGGTGGTAGCGGGGGGAGGATTTTAGCGCCGCCACGACAGCAGGTCCTTCTCGCTTGATCGAGTCCACCACACGGCCCCCACGGACGCACGGAGGGTACGAGCCCCGACTAGGGGCGAATCGCCCAACGGATAGGGGCTCCTTGCCTAAGTTCGATTCGCGAACATGGCCGAGCGGGTCCCCTCTCCTCTCCGGGGTCGTCTCATGGAGCCCGCTTGCCAATTCCTCGTCTCTATGGCATGATTACTTCAACGCATAGCCTAGCGCTAGGTAGCAAGCCGTGAGGCGGTTAGAGCGTTAGAGCACCGACTGGACACAAAGCGTCTGTAGCGAGAGCGGGACGGATCGCCGCCGCCCCTGCTCCTCCGGCACAAGGGGAGGGTACCGGGCATGGGCGGCGGGAATACAGGGACGACCTTCGCAACACCAGGCGGCCTCTACACTCCGGCCGTCGGTTCAGGAACCCCCGGCCTCCTAAGCGCTCAGATCGCCGCGATGTTGAGCGGGACCGGCAGTGGCACCACCGGGATGCTCACCGGGATTCAGCCCGGGACGGGGTATGGACGCCCGAGCGTGTTCACGACCCCCGGCGCTGGCGGGACCTCGAATCTCCCTCTGTCCGCCTTCACGCTCGGCCAGATGCTTCAGTCGCAACCAGGACTCCTCCAGTCCTTGATCCAGAATCCCCAACTCGCAATCCAGCTCCTCTCGGGGGGCCCGCAGGCGTCCCAAGCGTTTGGCTATGGGCTGCCCTCCACGCTTCCTGGCGCAAGATCCGGGAGCCTCACGGGGGGTGGAGGCGGCATTGGCAACACCGGGGGGCTCGGGACCGGAGCAGCGTTCAGCACTCTCAACACGGGAGGCGGTGGAGGCCAAGGTGGGAACGTGGCGGCGTTCGGGGCCCCGACCTCGAACATGGCGACCTACGGGAATCTCGGCCAGGTCCCGCAGGCACTCAAAGCGGGGCTATCCGCGCTCATGGGACCGCTTGGCCCGCTTGCCTTCGGGATGCTGAATCTGCTCCCGCAGAATGCGCCAGCCCCTCCGGGGTCTTGGCAGGGTTCCCCGATCGGCACGCAGATCCCTCAGAGCCCGGCAGCATTAGGCATCGACACGGGCTACAGCACGGCCCCGGCGGGGGCAGGCAGTGGCGGTGGGAGTGGCAGCGGACAGGCAGAGGCGCCAAACACGCAAGTCGGCGGCGGTCCTGGGTATAGCGGGACCGCGCAAGGAGATCCTTTGGGGGTAGCAGGGCAAGGAGACACTGGCGCCTACGGCGACGGACAGGGTGACGGAGCGAGTGGGGACGGAACCGGAGGCGGTGCCCCTGATGCTGGGGCGGGTGGCGGCATCGGCGGCGGGGGGAACGACGTCGGCGGGGACCAGGGAGGCCTCTAATGGACGGCTCCTCGCCCGGGCGTCAAGACGCGCGCGAGACGGCCGGCATTCGGGATGGGACGATCCTGGCCCGGGTGCGGAAGTTGGTCCGGGCGTTGGTGGCCGGGCATCACGACGTCCTGGGCGGCGCACAGCATGTCTGTTTGGAACCGGCGTGCGGAAAGGCCTTCGGGCAAACGTGCGTGGTCTTCCAAACGCCGGGCGGAAGGTGTCCCGCCTTCGAGGGGTATGTGCTCCCCATTCTGGAATCGGCCGCTTACGACCCGTCCGTGTACGATCCTGACTTTGCCGAGGCTTACCGCCGTCATGTCCAGTTCGGCGAGCGAGCCCGGACGCGGATATGCCAGTGGCGGGATGAAACGACGGGGGCACGGTGTCTGAAGCGGGTCGCTTCGATGGGGCCGAACGCCAAGTATTGCGAGTGGCACCGGCGGAAGGCCGAGCTCGATCGGAAGAAAGCCTGGAAGCGCCGGGCGAATGGGGCCAAAGTGAGTCCGACGGTAGACGTTTTGGAAAAATCGGTCCTCGGGAGCCCTTGATTACCAAGGCCTGGCGGGGCGCCCCCGTCGCCCTTTCGAGAGGTCGGGTATCTCCGTATCCCCGGCACCCTCGGAGGCCTAAAACGACTCCTGGGGGCTAGCCGTCCTCAGCGGGTTGATGAGTCAGGGACCCAACGAGAAATGGTCGATTCGAACATCTTCGGAGGTAGAGCGACATGGCGAGGAAAGGACGGATGTCCGGTAGGGGGCGGAAACTGCCCAGCAAAGCAGGCAAGCGCACTGGCTCGTTGACCCGTGGACCGCTCACGCATCCCGTTGGGGCGCTCGCAGGCTCGATCGGGAGTCCCGGCCGGCGGAGTACCGGGGCGCATCGGATGGTCCGTGGAGCTCGCGGCCAGTTCCGGAAGCGGTCCCGCGTTGTCGTTTAGCCCCTCGTGGGGGCGCGACCGTGATTGACCTGGACACGCTTCCACGGTGCGTGGTCTGTGGCAAGCCCCTGCCTCCGATGGCCGTGCAGGACGGGGACAAGTTCTGTTCGACTGATTGCGCCAAGCGCGCCCACGGAGTTCCCGTCGTCACGGATGCCCGAGATGCACGAAGGGAACACGTCCGAGAGACGAGAGCCACTCCCTCGCGCACAATTCGTGGGTGGCGGGGGCCAATGCGATGACGCCCGGGCGGCAGAGGGCAGGAAGCATCTGACCCGTTCGGGAAAGAAGACACGGGCTCGGTTGGCAAGTCGCACATGCGGGGTGGCGCGATGGGCATACCGCCCAAGGACGGGAAACATCCTCAGTCCCCGCCAGCAGTACCGATTGAACCGGCGACACCCCCGGATCCCGACTGGTACGAGCGGATCCAGCGGGCGAAGGAGGCGCGCGAGGCAGGTATCCGGCAGCGTAAGGGCAAGCCAACGGCGGTGATTACCCGGCTCAGCCCCACATGACAGAGACCGGCGGACCAAGTCAGAGTCCGCTCTATCACGCCCAGAACGCCCCGCGTTACGACCGGCAATCGCTGATCCGCACCTACCAAGAGAAATGCGGCTGCCGCCTCATCGTCATGGCGGACAACATCCTCCCCTACAGTGTCACCCTATTCGAGGAGCTAGTCTACGACGCGGACCCGAAGGAGGATCTGCATCTGCTGCTCTACTCTCAGGGCGGCGATGGGGAGACGGCGGTTCGCCTCCTTCGAGCGGCCCAGGCCAGATGCAAGAAGTTCACCGTGATTGTCCCCGACCAAGCAAAAAGCGCGGCTACTCTGATCGCGCTCGGGGCGCACGAGATCCTCATGGGCCCTGCAAGCGACCTGGGCCCCATCGATCCACAGATGCAACTCAAGGCCGACGGTCCGCTGGTAGCGGCAAAGGACATTATCGCAGCTGTCGAAAGCGCAGCGTTGGCCGTGCAGAACGCCCCGGCCACTTACCCGATCTATGCCTCGCTACTAAGCGACGTCACCGCCATCATCGTTCAGCAGGCGAGAGCGGCGCTCGCGAGAACGACGGACATGCTCAAGGAGGCATTGGAGAGCAACCCAGATCGCACCTCCGACGCGATCGCTGAGCTCCAGACCAAACTTCGCCAGCCGTTGATCGAGGTACCGCAGAGCCACCGAGCGATTTTTGGGGCGAAGGAAGCTCACGCCGCAGGGCTACCCGTCCGCGCTCCTGCCGCGGGGGACGAGCAGTGGCAAGCGATCTGGCGGCTGTGGACCAAGTACGTCGCATTGAACATGCGCGTCTATGAAAATGCTGGGGCCTCACAGACGTTCTCGTGGCCGTCGCAGTAATCGCCAAACCACGAGAGTTCTTACCAATTCGATTATCTGTCCCCGAACGCTTGGCAGCGGCTCGTAGACGTTGACTCTGCTGCCCCCTTCTTGCCCCCCAACAGCCCCCATCCCCGGTCGATCCGCACGTATCCAAAGTCACACGCATGACCGGAACGGCGTAGAACGGCGTAGACACTCTGAAGCGGAAGTATGGAAAGGGTCTAGGAGAGTTTGTTTGGGCGAATCGCCCATGTGCTGGGACGTGTCGGAAACCGACATCGGCGGGGATCTTCTCCTTTGGCGAGGAGCTCGTGATCCTTGATCGGCCCCGGTCCAAATGAGGACCCGTCAAACCGCCATGATTGGAATGAGCCCCGACCGTATTGGATGGCCGACTCTCCCTCTTCCCTCTTGTGTGGCTATCGGGGCCGAGTCTATCCTCCCACGAAGCGGATGCTGGGTTCTTACTAAGGGGGATGTGCATGTCTTGGATCGCCCACAGCCGGTCCGTGTGTCCGGGAACGGGGGCAATCTATGGGGTTGCGTGGTCCCGGGGGTGTGCCGTAGAGTGAACCCATGAACGGGGCGGTGATGACGGCCCACGATCGGGAGGGGTTGATAAGTCTCCTTCGGGAGGTGCTCCCGCCGACGCCGGGAGTCGGGGTGATTGTCGAAGTTACCAAGTGGGGGGAGGACCTCCAGGCTGCGGGCGTCACCATTGGCGGAGGCACCGCACTCCACGCGAGGCTCCACAGGCTCCAGCGTGCTAAGATCATCGACCTCCACGGTGTGCGGGGTAATCACACGCATATCTCCTGGCACACTCCCAAACGCCGGCGCCGACCGATGCGCCGCCCAATAACCTCGGCTCAACTCGTCCGGGACTCGACGGCAGCACTCGGTCGGATGCTTGACCTTGCGATCGCGCACACTGAGGTCTACGCTCGACCGGGGCTCGTCGCGGCCAAGCTCGTCTACCAGATCGACGTCGGCCGGATCAGGTAGCCCCGCCCTTCCCCCTGCTCGTTGCTAGGATGCCCTCATTGGGCCGTTGCATGGGACTGGGACAGGGGATTACGAGCTCGACCCCATGCCCCCGCCTTCTCCCCTTGGACCGAAGGTCCCGTCCAGCATCGGCGTCCTGGGCGCGCCGGGTGCGCGGGAACTGTCGTTCGGGCCTGGGCACTCGGGGCGACTTCGAGCGCTCCTCGCTGAGGAAAACTCCGATAAACGGGTCTCTCGAACCTCACAAGGGCGCTGAATGCTTTTCGGTAAGGGCATAGAACGTAAGCACAGGATGATGCGGAGGAGGGGGGAGAGGCAAAATGAGACGCCTTCAGAACGTGGCGCTCGCCGTGTGTCTTATTCTCACAATCGCGCTCCCCGCGGTCGCACAGTCGGGCTTTCCTCCGGTCAAGATCATTTCGGTTCGGTCGCCAGTGTCGCACGGAGCGATAGGCTTGGTCACCGTTCAGACAAGCCCCCGAACTTCCTGTTCCATCACTGTGATCTACAAGAGTGGACCCAGTACGGCGGCCGGACTAGTGCCGACAGTCGCGGATGCCCACGGTATGGTGACATGGACGTGGATGGTCGGCACACGGACTACTCCAGGCCAATGGCCCATTGTGATTGAGTGTGGTACCAACAACATTACTCGTGTGCGAACATCGTTTGTCGTTATCTAGAATCGTGGTGCCGCGCGGACACAAGACATCTTTGCAGGTCATCGACGCGCCCAAAAACCGGGAGCGGCTGCAAGCGAAAAGAGACGGGTTATTCGCAGGGGAGGTGAGAAGGGTGAAGACTGGCCTGGGTCTTCTCGCCGCCTTCCTCCTCACCATCGCGTTGAGTGTTTTCGCCCAAGGGGCGGAGCTGACTCTCATCATCGCCGATCCTGGGAAGCGGTTTGGGACCGTCGAGATTGCCCACCCAGAAGACGGACGCTGGACGGTTCACTGTCACGTAGTCGCCCCGTATCACCTCCTTTCCAAAGGAGAGACGGACGACCTCTGGATCTATCCCGATCAGGGGTTATACGCGGAGCGTGCTTTCTCCATTACACGAGTCAACATCATCGAGACAGACGTTCTGGGGGAGACTCTTCAGGGCTATCTGTCCGATGTCGAGCCGGTGATGTTCCCGTATTTCTGCGCGACCAACGGCGGAATGCGTACGAGCGCAGATTTCCCCATCCGGGTTCCCGAAGGGCTCGTCTTCGCTACTTCCCGAGGAATCAGGATTGGAGATCCGGCCGAGCGAGTTTTTGCTGTGCAAGGAGTTCCTCACATCTACAAGGGCGTCCCTGGCCTATCCTATTGCGGGCTGACCCTTATGCTGTACAAAGGCCGAGTTTCAGACATCTCCATCGACGATTGGAGAGGGGCCTGTCCATAACGGTCGAAGGTTCTGAACGTTTGCCCCCAACGCGCGTGGGGGTCCGGGCCCATGGGCTATTCTGTGGGCGACCGAAGTTAGCGCGTATATTTCACGTAGGAAAGCGAACGGAGCTGACTTCAGACACGCATCTTGACGGGCTTTCCCCCCGTGTGGGTAGCACCGTACCTATCGGCGTCGTCGCCGAGCGTCACGCCTCCAGTCCCGTGTGCGGGGGACAACGCGGGGGCGACCATACTCGTTGGCGACCTTCTCGGGGAGGAAGAACTCCCGGTACGACTTGCCTTCCTCAATCCATTCGTAGTCTCGAATCCGCGCGATGGGGATTCGCGCCTCCAGCAGGACATCGCCGTCTGCGCCCGAGCTAGCGGCCTCGTTCATGCCCAACGGGACGTCGGAGAACCATACCCCGACATGGTACTGCTCAGTCAGGTAGTGTCCTCTGTGGTCGCGGAAGCCCGAGGTGAGAATCTGCTTCCCCCTGCTGGCGGTCGTCCGATGATAGAGCCTCAATCGTATCTCCCCCGCCTCTCACTGGTGCGAAAAGAACTCCTTCCGTGCATCCCGTTTCGGCTTCCGCGAGCCCTTAGTTTGCAGGGCCTTGCGACCCGCTGGAACCGCCACCATTTTGCAACAGCCGGTACACCGTCGTCCTCGATACGCCCAAGCGCCTTGCCGCCTCGCTCTGGCTGAGCTGTCCACTCGCCAGGAGCGGCTCGACCTGGGCCCATTCTCCGTTGATTGCCCGCGGCCGTCCGAGCGTCTTCCCCTCCCGCCTCGCTCTCGCCATGCCCGCCCGTACCCGGGAGGCAATCAGGCTCCGCTCAAACTGCGCCACGCTGGCCAGGACGTTGAAGATCAAGTCCGAGACGGGATTCTCTCCGCTCGTGTCCAGCCACGCCTCGGAGAAGGAGCGCAGGCCCACGCGCCAACGGCGGAGCTGCTCCAGCGTTGTGACCGCATGAGAGACGCTCCGGAAGGCTCGGTCGAGCCGATGCACCAAGATGAGGTCCACGCGGCGTTTCGAGGCAGCGTTGAGGAGCGCCTTCCAGCCCGTCCGATGCTTGAGGTCCATCGCCGACGCCTCATCGGTCCATGTGCCGGCAAGCGTCCATCCCTGCGCCTCGACGTACTCAGCGAGCGGCTGGAGCTGCGTCTGGAGATTCTGGTCTTTGTCGTTCGTGGAGATTCTCGCGTAGATCCCGACGCGCATCATCAGTCCCCCCTGTCGGTTACCGCTTCTTGCTTCGCCGCTTGCGGGCCGTGGCGGCGAGGAGATGTTCAACCGCTTCCCGAGACCGTCGGGCGTGGTCGATCACGACGTCCAGCGGATCCCGTCTCGGGGTGTGGCCGTTCGCGAGTGCTGGTCGATAACCGAGGGCGAGGAAGAAGGCTTCGATACCTCTCAGAGACATAATCGGTCACCTCCAAGGCCAGTATACGTGCGTGCTAGATCTCTTGTCAATACTTGCGTGCTTCCCGTATACTTTGGCTATGAACGAGCACACGACGCCGCATCTGCCTCCCAAGTCCGTGCGGAAGGCACGGGCTCATGCCGGTGGGGTCGCCCGCAGAGAGGCCCTGACGCCGGAGGAGCGGAGCCGCTCGGCTCGGAAAGCAGCGCAGGATCGGTGGGCGAAGACGCCCAAGACCGGTCGGTCCGAGGCCGCTCGTCAGGCCGTGATGAAGCGATGGCGGAAGGCCAAGCGGAGGAAGCCCCGGCCGCCCAAGGAGTCCACATGAACCCGTTCCTGGAAGACCCGCCCGAGGGAACCCGCCAGCACACCGAGGAACGAGGGGGCAGCCCGACCGTGCTCTACTTCCGCGCGTTCGACTGGGACCAGGCCGACCGGATCACCAATGAGGGGTTCGGTGCCGAGGATGAGGGCTACGCCGGTCCGTGGTGGTCCCCGCTCGACTCGGAGGAGACGGTCTGGGTGACGCGGCATCCGTACCGACTCTCCGCCGCCGACGTGAGCGTGCTGGTCGAGCTCACCGTGGGTTTCTCTCTGGCGGACCTCGACCGCTATGCGTGCCGGAACGAGGCTGCCCTCTCCGGCCCACTCCAGGATTATGGCATCCCCTCTGACGTACTGAACGACCACACGACGAGCGCCAGACCGCTGTCTGACGACGAGGCGGAGGCCCTGCGGGCGCGCCGGGTGCTGGCCCCGAACCCCGTGTCGTGACTGCCCCCTCCGGATCTGTGCGGTGCTTGATCGCCTCCACGCATCTGCCCGACGACGACGTAGCCGCACGCGTGCTCCCCCACCCCGTTCATTCTCAGCGAGTGCGCCGCTCCCGAGCCCCGTTCGACCCCAGCCATGCAGTATACCAACCCCCTTGGCGCGGGCTGACGTATCCGCCTGAGCGTAGATTAGGTGTTCGGAGGCGAAAACGAGGTCGGAGAAAAACTGGGCTGGAGAAAAACTTGGGGGTCCGGGAACGACAAAGTAGCCCCTCGCTGGGCCCTGTAAAATAGGGTCTAGCGGGCCGTCGAGACCCCCGCCGCCCCCGTATCCAGGTACTCCCCGAGGGAGGTCGGGCACAAACGAGTAAGGATGGTCGTTCAAGAGACAGAGGGAAACGTCTCAACGAGAGTCAAATAGGGCACCACGCACGCGAACGGGCCTATGGCGACCACAGAGCAGATTGCTGAGTACGTGGTGAACGAGCTCACAGAGCGCGGGGTGCGCCCCGTAAAGACCGCGCTGGTGAAGTTCATCTACTTGTCGGATGTGGAATCCGTCCGCGCGGGGCTGCCGCGTATCACTAACGTCGAGTGGATTTTCTACAAGTACGGACCTTACTCGTTTGAGCTCGATCACGCTATCAGCCGAATCGCTGGCCAGTCGATCGATGAGCTGTCGGGAGTCTCTGCCACCGGCAAAACGTTCTTTACGTATCACGGGCCCGGCCACGGGGCAGAGTACAGTCTCGCCCCTCAACAGCGAGGGATCATCAAGGATGTCCTGGATCGCTGGGCTGGCGAATCCCTTGCGTCCATCCTGAACTATGTGTATTTCGAAACAGAGCCAATGCTGGATGCTGTTTGGGAACGTCCGCTCGACTTCGGATTGATCCACCCTCGGGTACAGGTGACATCGCTCGCGAACTTGCTCTTGGGTCGGATCGATCCACGTAGGATTGAAGAACTGACTCGGCTCAAGCAGGAGTTCTGGTCCCAGATCCGTTCCGACCAACAGAAGCTCGTCGAGCCATCGCCTGAACCGCGATATGACGATGTGTTGGCGCAAGGATTGCGTGCCATCGGTTCGAAATAGCCGTGATGCTTTCTCTCGCACGTGATAAATAAGACCGCGTTCGATATCATCGGGACCTACTACACAAACGCTGGCACTGGAGGGTACGCGCCTGGACGAGTCTGCGAGTCCACGGTCTACTACCTCCCGCCTGGCCCGCTGAACGCCCTCAAGTTCAACATCGACGCCGCGAATCGTGGGGACGCTATCACGTACAGCGTAGTTCAGGCGGATGAATCTACGTTCAAGCACAATCCCGTTCTACGCCCTCGCCCACTGGAGCATGATGAAGCCTTTGGGATCGTGAAGATGAAACGGCGATCAGTTGTCCTACTGTCCCCAACAGCCGTACGACCATCAGTTGCGGGACTCCCGAAGCAAGATTTTCCCAGCGTTTACTTGGCGTGCCCCATGTTCCGATTCCACGACACTCACGTCCAGGAGTTCAGGCTGCGTTTAGAAGCGTGGGAGTACCCATTCCTCTTTCACCTCCCTCCCAGCGACGAGTTCGGGATCCTCGAAGGGTTCCTACGATTGGATCTCGTGATTGTGATCCCCGAAGGCCAACTCAGATTGACAGGGACCACCTTGACCGGCGATGCGTTGACGGCCCTTCACCACTGTTTTACGTGGTATCTGACGGGCAAGATGGATGATGCTTTTGCCAAGTACCGCGGCCTTCTGCTGGGTGAGGTCACGAAGATTCTTTCCAGCTCGCCGTAGTCGGTAGGCGATTGTCCCCCACTCGTCGGTAAGTGTTCGGCAGGAGCCTCGCACCGAACATCGGGAAGGCTTCTCCATTACAGCACGGAGGACCGTC
Organism: bacterium; assembly: GCA_035295165.1. Classification (NCBI taxonomy): domain Bacteria; species bacterium. The sequence goes on along the minus strand of DATGJN010000033.1, from coordinate 59,214 downwards.
CCGATGGCCGACACCGAACGTGTCCCGATCGACTCCCCCGGCTTTCTCCGCTCTGCAGAGGGCGGCTATATCAAGTACGAGGACTTCCTCACGTTCATCGCCGGCGCGGCCCCGAGCAAGACGGGGGGCACGAACGCTCGGGCGATGGCCTGGCTTCGGAAGCAGGACGTGACTGGGCCGATTGACCACCTCTCGCCGGCAGACGTCAGCCGACTCACCGCCGCGGCCCAGAAAGTCATCGCCGCCAAGCATGGGAGAGACCGTCGCGTTGGTCCCCCCGTCGAGGCACGCGACCACCCAGCGCCGCCGGAACCCAACGACGAGGAGCCCACGGAAGGATAGCGACTACCGTCATGCGACGCAAAGGCTTCCACCGTGTCACACCTGAACAGGCCCGGCAGCAGGCGATCGCCACGCTCAAGTACCTGCGCGACGAGTGCGTCCGCATGGCCAAAGACTCGCTGGCATCAGGGGAGTGGCGTGTGGCGTTGACCTGTCTTGGGAAAGCGCGGATGTACGATGATCAGCGACACGAGATGGACCCGCGGGGGGACGACCTGCTGGAGCCACTGGTGGCAAGGGCCCCGGAATCCCTTGCGAGCGGAGCAGAGATTCCGGCTGTAGACTGGTTCAGTCGGGCATAGAGTACATCGGCGCGTCGTACGTCCGGGAGCGGCGGTAGAGCTCGGGGCCCGAATCAGAAATCGATTGATTCGATGCGCGTCGGTACCCGCGTTCCTGCGTATCAAGCATGTGTGCCCATCGCCACGAGGACTCTGTCACGCCCCTCGGCCTTCGCCTTATAGAGCATCTGATCGGCTGCGCGAATCAATGCGTCCAACGTCTCGCCGTGATCGGGGAAAACTGCGATCCCGATTGAAAGGCTGATGCCCCCGAGGGCCTGACCGACATGCTGTACCGTTAAGGATTTGAATTCTTCACGCCATGCTTCCGCGCGCTGGCGAGTGTCTTCAGCCGACGCACCCGGCAGAACGATCAAGAACTCTTCGCCTCCATAGCGGCACACAAGGTCTAACCCACGGGTTCGCTCTCGCAAGAACTCGCCTACAGCACGGAGGTAACTGTCGCCCGCCTGGTGCCCGAATCGATCATTGAACTGCTTGAAGTGATCGAGATCAATCATGAGAAATGCGACGGGCTCGTGATTGCGCGCACCACGGTGCAACTCTCGTTCCACCGATTCTTCCATGTAGCGCCGGTTGAAGAGGTTCGTGAGCGGATCACGAATGGACTGACGGCGGAGTACTTCTCGCAAGTGCAAATTTGCCACCGCCAAGGAGAGGCGCTCTCCCGCCGCGGTCGCTCGACGGACGAGAGTCTCGATTTCGTCCGTTGATCCTTTCCCTGACGCGGCGAGAGGCTCCGGCCGACCCTCGATACACAGCACTCCGAGCGTTTCGCCTTGCGCCGCCAACGGAACACACACGTATTCATTCGGATTTGCGCCACGTACATGCTCGCACATCATCGGGGAGTCCGGACCCTTCACGATGTGTATCTTGCCGCGCCGGAGCGCCCAACAACTGTTGGGATCGAAGGTCTGCTCGGTGACCCGCCGATCGCCCCATGTGGCGACAGCCTCCACGAGGTTGCGAGACGAACTCGTGATGCACAAGGCCCCTGACCCGGGGAAGAAGAGTCCGCGGAAAATGGTCGCGGCAATCTTGTAAGCCTCGGCACCTTGTCGACTGGACTGGAGCAGGTCGACCAATTCAGCGAGCACGGCGCTTTCTCGGGCCCGCTCCTGCGACTCGTGCAGGGCGACGGCCAGCCTTTCCTGGGCCTGCTGCGTCTGCCCCAAGCTCTCGCGCAACGTATGCTCGATGCGCTTGTAGTCAGTGATATCCTCGGCGATCCCGACGACCTGATAGAACCTCCCGGCGGAATCGCGGACTGGAAACGTGCGGTTGCTGATCCAGCGCGTGGCGCCATCCGGTCGCACGATCCGGTACTCCATCCGAGTCGGCTCGCCCCACTGCGAGTGCGTAAAGACCTCGATGGCCCGCTTGCGATCCTCCGGATGGATCGACTCGATCCAGGCCGCCGGTCGCTGGTACACTTCCTCACGGGGCCTGCCCCAGATCTCCTCGTAGGCCGGGCTGAGATACGTGACGCGGACAGGCTCGGGTGTGCTAATGAAGAAGACTTCTCGGATATGGCTCACCAACTGCTGAAGCTGTTCCCGGGTTGGCGTCAGATCCTCCTCTGCGCCTCCTTCACCGTGCGGCGCCGATCTCTGAGCCCCCTTTTGGAGACGGATCTTTACGGTGCGCCGGGTAGGGTCTCTTCGCATCGCGGTGCCTCTCTGGGATCTGTGAGGTTCACGGCTCCCTCGGCGAGAAGGCTGAGAAACACTTCGACCACCGCTGGATCGAAATGCTTGCCGCTCTGCTCCCGAATGTGTGCCACCACCTCTGCCGTGGATACGGCGACTCGATACGGACGGCTCGACCTCAGTGCGTCCCAGACGTCCACGACCGCAAAAATGCGCGCCGAGAGAGGGATTTGCACTCCGTTGAGCCCAAGTGGATATCCTGTCCCGTCCCACTTCTCGTGATGGCTGTACGGAATGTCTAGCGCCGGCCGCAGATAGTCAATGGGCGCGAGCATGTCCCTCGCATAGACCGGGTGCTTTCGCATGATCGTCCATTCGTCGTCCGTGAGCGGTCCTGACTTCATCAGAATCGCGTCGGGTACACCCATCTTGCCAATATCATGGAGAAGCGCGCCACGACGGATATGGACCAACTCGGTGTCGGGGACGCCCATACGCCGCGCCAAGCGTTCGGTCAAATCTGCCACTCGCTGCGCGTGCCCTTCGGTCTGCTCATCGCGCAGGTCCAGCGCCCGCGACCATCCCTCAATCGTTCGATCATAGGCCCGCTTCAAATCGACATTCGTGCGCTCAAGATCGTTGAACAGGGCGGCACTGTCCACGGCAATCGCTGTCTGCCCTGCCAGGGCTTCAAGAAACTCACACCACGCCTGGTCTGGGAAGAGCGGGGTGCGATGCCACAGTTCGAGCACTCCGTTCACGTGCCCCTTGGCGAGGAGTGGGACCGCGTAGTACGCGACGAATTCTTCACTCGCCAGTAGCGGAGCGTGGAGGAAGGCCCCAGGGGTCAGGTTGAGATTCTCGATGATGCATGGACGTCGATCGAGTGCCACCTGACCTGCGTGCCCTTCCCCGAGCGCCAAACTGGTGTGTTGCAGGACCCCGGTTCGGAACCCGCGCCCGGCCGCATAGCGCAGCCGTTGCGTGTGGGCATCTAGCAAAAGGACGTCTGCGGCGTCAACGGTGAGTTGGGACAACACCTCATCCAGGATCACATTCAAGGTCACGTGGATGTCGAGGCTGGCGGTAATTGCCATGTCAATCGACCGGAGTGCTCCAAGACGCCGCAGTTGGGATTGCATCCGGTCTGCGTCCTGCCGACGCTGGGTGATGTCCATCAAGGTGCCCAGGATGGCCGGGTGGCCTTGGTCCTCGATCCGGCGCCCAAACGCCTCGATCCAGACCATGCTGCCGTCCTTCCGTACCCCTCGAAACTGATAGTGGGCGACGTCCGCCGCGCCCTTGAGACGATCTCGGATGTGGCGGGCAACCACCAGGCGGTCTTCCGGGTGCGTCAGCTCAGCGGGGCCGAGGCGTCCAATGATCTCCTCAGTGCGATAGCCAAAGATCTCGGCAAACGCTTGATTCACGTAGAGAAAGCGCTTGCCCACGATCAGATAAATACCTGTCAGGGATTGCTCAACCAGCGCCCGGTACCACGCGTCAGCTTCGAGCACATGGCGACCACGGCGCTGTTGAGGCCTGCGCCCGGCATCAAGCGATGACTCAGATTGCAGCCGTCGTCGAGAGCGCTCCGGCAATTTCGTCCCGGTAATGCTTTACTAACTCTCGGGTTAGTCGTGCCCAATTCACTGGCATATCAGCCAACGAGAGAGGAACACCCTCGCCCAGGAGTGCGGCACAATCGAATTGGGCCAGAGACCCGATGCACACCCGGCGCCTCATCAACGCACGGGCCGAAATCGTAGCAAGGCCGGGACTGTTCAGCAATACCTTGGCCAATCGACGGTGCCTCGTATCAGCCGATATCTTCTGCGAGTGGCAAGAGGTCGCAAGCTCGAAGCAAAAGCAGCCCTACGCTATCGCTCGTACCGACGGGAACCCGATGGCCCTCGACGTACGCGAGGATGCGGATGCCGTACCCACTTCGGTTCATAGATCCACTCGGGATGGTCGAACGCCGCTTTGCCCGGCTCGACCAGCATGGGCTGAAACGGCTTCGGGAACCGCGCCAGCCCGGGCCTCTCAAGGCTCAGATGGGAGAGCGCGGTCTTGACCGTGGCTGTCCATCGGATCCCGGATACGTCCACGAGACCTAACTCGCACCACGTGACCGTGTTCTCCTCTCGTGCATTCGCTTGCGTCGTAAGAGCGCAGAGAGGCGTCTACGGCGTACATGGTCAGCGTTCGAACCTATCGAGAAATTCAGCCAGCAGGTCAACGTACCTACGACACGCTGGGACCGCGTCCACGGTCCTGCCTGCAATTTCGAATTGCGGTTTGATCGTGCCGATTTCGATGGTGACTGGATAGTCATCCACGTAGCCGAAGGGTGGCCGCGCCGCGCCGGACGCTGTAGCGCCGGCGATGAATACGTCTGCAACCGGAATAGTGCCTGTTTCGCGTGAGAAAGCGGCACCTGCTACGTGGACCTCCTCCCTGCGTTGCCGATTCATAAACTTGAACAGCGCCTGATCCTCGGCGGACTGTGCCGCAAGCCACGGCGTCCATAGCGCAGCGTAGCGATCTGGATCCTCGTTCTGCACAGCGAACGTCACGCTTCTGCCCGCCGAAAGAAACGCGCTGAGGAGATAAGCAAAATGATCCCAATTTGCCTGGAGTGCTTTTTGCCTCTCAAGTTCCATTAGTCCCCAAAAATAGCGGGTTTCTCCGAGTTTACGCCTCGAGAGGGTAGCCATCATTCCATCCTCGACAATGGTACATGACTGCCGCGTTCGGCAGGAGGGGTTCGCCGAACAGAGAGAACGCCCCTTGCATGACCCGCAAAGGCTTTCGCAAGGTCACATCCGAACAGGCCCGCGCCCAGCTGGTCGCCACGCTGCACCATCTCCGCGACGTCTCGATCCGCATGGCGAAGTAATCTCTCGACGCCGGCGAATGGCGCGCCGGATTGACGTGTCTGCATAACGCGAGAAAGTACGACGATCAGTGCATTGCGATGGGCCGTGAGGATTGAGTTTCCTACCAGCTGGCGCGATATGTACGTCCTACTTTTCCTTCCTGATGCCTTCTTTTCTCCCTCTGTAGGCGGAAGCGAAGCCATCCCGAAAGATGCGTGCGGCAAAACTCAAGGCTTTCAGTCAAGCCAGTACGAATCCTGTCTCGGGTGGTGGCATGGGCTACCAGAAAAATGACTTCACTCCGGAAGATGGACGTATTGTCACTGTGCAGTCTTGTCATCGAAACGTCTACGACATCAGGTCCCAGATAAACCACCGATCCCAAGTTTTGCCGGGTCTCAAAATGGCGATTGCGGGCAGGATCAGTGACTACCGACGAGACGGGCCCGGCTACGAACACAATGGCAACCCATGGATCAGGGAACTGACTCGCATCGGATTTTTCGTCGTCACGGGGGAGCGATGCTTCACTGAATGCATTCCAGATCACATTAATCCAGTCCGCCATGTGAAACGCTGTCGGATGCGAGGTCACGACGACCGGCAAAGGGGGGTTGTGTCCATAGGCAATCACTGTCGAGACATACCTGGCGTCGGCGTGTGATCGAAGTATCGAGAACTTGTCGCCCTTAAGGATGGACTCCGCCTGTGAAAGTACAGCCTCCTTTCGTTCGGCCAGGCTTAGATTCTGAAACTCATCGGGACTCCGTCGTCTGCTTTTCGGGCAAAAACGTTCTAGGATTATTGCTGTTACTTGCGAGGGCGACATTTCGCGAGTTGTCGTTCCGCTTCGGGTGAAGTACCGTCCGTCCACCGTTACCAGATCCGTCCCTCGAGATATTCGTATCTCAAGGTGAAAACGATCCTTCCCCACTCTGTGCGCCGCGGTGCTTATGTTTACCGGAGGTACGCACCTATTCTGTGCGAGATTCGCCAAGCGTTGCTGAAGGGGATCAAGATTGTTTCCGGGGATGGTATCCATCTTCGCATCGTTGCCGGCACCGATCGTCAGTGTGCCACCGTTCCGATTTGCCAGGGCAGCCAGGGTCTGCGCTATCTCAAAATTGGCCTTCTCTGGATGGCTGGCGAACAAGCGATAACTTTTGTTCTCAATATCTTGGTGCCTTTCAGCTGAGAGGCCGGGTTGGGGTCGAGTCTCAGAGTGATCTCTGCGCTTCGTTGCATCGTTTCGTTTCATACTCGGCATAGTCGCATGCCCTCACCGACACGCCGGCGTGATCGTCTCGAGGGGGTCGTCACTTCTTGACCCACAACGGGCGGTAGCCAGGTGCATAGATGGCAATCTCCACGAGTTCCCCTGGATTGTCAATCTCCCAACCGGCCTTCGCGGTCTCTTTGTCAAGAGTGCAATTCCAGGAGGTGTTTTCATCAGCCTCCACCGCAAACGCGGTTCTCAGACTCGGGTAATACAAATCGAAAAAGCTCTCGTCGCAGTACTTCGTCCACGGGGCATCATAGATGGCTTTCACCGTTCCTAGATCCTGCCCGTATCGAAGACCTCTGGACGTCGCTACCGCCCACTGTGCGATCGGTACATGGGTGGCAAAGTACCTCGCATACACTACCCCGCGAGTGCGCGCTTCAAAGCCAATCCTCCATCGGCCGGCATCATCCCACCACTGATACTCAATGGATCCATCCTTGTTCTTTACTGCGCCGTCGAACGGGTGCGTCATCACGTTTTTCACGGCATCAAGCGTCATCCCAATCGCGACGGGCCCCAGGTGTTCGCCCTCGACGATCGTGTGGGCATAGCGATCTTGCGCTGCACGGGTGCGTTCTTGATTCTCCTGCTGCGTGATGCTATTTGCAGATACCCAATCCCAAACTAAGAGGGCGGCACACACAAGCACGGCTAAGAAGATCAACCGCCGCGAGTGTTGCCGCCAGGAAACGGACAGATGGGGGACTCGCACACCCCGCGCCGCCCACGCCAACACCACTCCCAAGACGGCTATTTGCAACAGGGTCATCCACACGCTGACCGTCCACTGGGGAGCACAAGCAGGATCCCAAGGCCAGAGGCGCATTGGTCCTGGGTACAATCCGCCTCGGGGGCCCAGCACGTAGCACATGGTCACGGGATTCAGGATTCGGGCGATGAGCGCTGCGGCGCTTATGACCGCCAGCATCAGTCTCATCATCATCCCCCCCAACGCTACCAGTCAGATCATGCCCGTTCGCCATGTCTGGCGGACCTCCCTCGGGCCGGATGGAGGGCGAAACCCGCGGCGCGCGCGGACACAGGCGGATAGCAAGGAGGGGGCGGTTGCAGCACGGTGACCTGCCCCAGACGTGGGACGGGCCACCCATCGCCGGGGTGACCCGCTTGAGAGACCAGAGGCCCCCGAGGAGGCGAAGGGTTCTAGTCGGCCCCAGACTACGTCCGAACGCGCTCGCACACAAGCCCCCACCGTCTTCGAACGCCGTTCCGGGCGAATGCCCGATGCCTGCGTAGAATCCCCTGCCCCGTCCCCAGCACTGCGGATCCCTGTCTATCAAGATGATCGTCGTCAGATCGGACCGTTCCGGGGACCCCGTAAGGGCCTTACTGTCAGTCTGGTAATTCAAGACTCACCTTGTACGATTGAGAGTGAAGGATATTCGGGTGGAGGTGCACCGAATGGGCGAAAACACGACTAACCCGCTCGACGGCGTCGTGACAACCGGAGTGGTCATGCGACGGGCGCAACTATCGCACAGCACGTTGATGGACCACATCACAACCGGACGGCTTCAGGTTGCGTTTAGAGGGCCCGGTGGGGTTCGGTACTTCCGCGAAGAGGACGTCGAGCGCTTTCTTCGGGAGCACCGACGGAATCCTCGGGCCGCGCGAGCACGGATGGCGGGCAAGGAGGTAGCGGCAGCGGCTCGATGACCTGATACAAAAGTTGAGCGGCCGTCCCCAGCGATTGAAGGCAGCCGCTCAGCTCATGCAAACCCCAGCACCCCCGACCAAGGAGGCTGATTACGTTGAGTGTACGACGACAGCTCAAGATTCCGCAAGAGGGCAACGGAGCAACGCCCCCCGATCATCCGGACAACTCAGTGTCGTCTCTTCTGCAACGCCCGTCTGCGGCAGATACGCTCCGAGGACTCGTGGCGATCGCAGGAGGCGATGAGCCCACTCTTGCATCGCTGCATCGGCTAACCGCATCCTTCGACGACGTCGAGCGCGCGGACCTGGTGTTTATGATCCGAGCCGCGCTCGTTCGCATCATCTGCCTGATCGACCAGCAAACCGTGGCTCCCCGGGTGCTCCAGTGAACCTCACCGCGCAGGCCCACGAGTTGCACCGTTCGGGATTCAGCGTGCTCGCGATGGACTCCGAGAAGCGGCCGGTCGTGCGGACGTGGAAGCACTTCAAACAGCGCGCCCAGTCCCCGCACGAGATTACGCGAATGTTTGCCCACCCTCGGGCGACGAGCGTGGCGATCATCCTGCCCGACGGGACTGTCCACGTCGAGGCCGACACCGCCGAGGGCACGCAGCACATCGAGGCGCACGGCATCCCACGCGGGACGCCGGTGTTGGACTCACCGCGGGGGATTCACTGCACCTGGGCGGGGGCGCTCTCCGGGCCAGGAGTGAAAGCGGAGTCTGGGCTTGACGCGCTTGGGGCTGGACGGTTGGCGATCGTGCCCAACTCGCCAGGCCGGCACTACCGGCCTGAGTCTCCGCCGCTCGTCCTGGACCAGCTCCCGCCGATGCCCGAGTGGCTCACAGACCTCGTCCGGGATCAGCCCGACGAATCGAAACCCTCGACAGATGAGATGAAGCGCACCGAGCAGGAACTCGGTGTCTACCTCAGCGATCCCGTGGTCGTTGCACGGGTGCTGCCGCTCCTTGGCATTCGGTCCGCCGCAATGTCCGGCAAGTCCGTTCGTTGCGTACTCCCCGGCCATGGGGCGGATCGGCACCCCTCAGCATCCGTGTGGTCGGGAACGAACGGCAACTACTTCTATCATGATTGGCATACCAAGGACGGCGAAGAAATCTTCTTGCTCGCCGAGGTCTTTGCGGCACGGGTGAGTGGTACGGTCCGGCACCTCAGTCCGATCCAGCGGGCACTATGGGGGCGCCGACTCCTCGTGCGCGCGGGGGTGCTCCGTCTCGCCGGGGTAGTGATCCCATCGCCTCCCGAAGGTATCCGGTCCTCGACTCGGCGCGCCCACGAGGGGATTCTGGAGCTGTTCGGGGTACGCTGGCAGTTCGCGCCGGGGGAGGCCATCCCGCTCTCGTGGAGGTTCGTGGCGTCGTGGTGCGGGATGGGGGAACGCCAAGCCGGAGAGGCTATGCATGAGCTGCTTCGCCTCGGCATCATTCACATCGTCGGCACGATTCAACTAGGTCACCGACCGACGGCTGTTTTCATGCCAGGGCCGGGCGTGTCCCGCGCGCGACGAACGAATGGTTTCCCCACACCCCTTCCAATAGGTAATCCAAGACAATGCTACTTCAGTACAAGGGAAGCAAGACCTGAAGGTGTAGTGGCCCCTACGGCAGCCGACTCGGCCGATAGGCCCTCCTCCGCTTCCGGTGACGACTATTTGACCCGGCTTCATGGGCGTTTCGCCCACCTGACCAGCCGACGCCCCTCTGGCACTTTCCGACTCCCGTCTCCACGGGACCTCAAACGCCAGCTTCGTCGGGCAGAGCGGCTCGCCCGCGAATGGGGGCCGAAGTTGGTCAGCGCGGACCGGATCGAGGGGAAGCACTGGGTTCCTTTGCATGCTCTGCCTGATCGTGATTCGGGTCTCCAACGTACTGCTGGGCACTCAGTCCATAAGAAAAAAGGAGGAAACAACGATGGCGCTTGCAGCGGCACGTGCTAACGAGCCGAGGGTCGTCGAGATTCCGTTGGAGGAGATTGACGCGGCACTTGGGGCGGAGAACCCACGGGGCGTCGCCACGTCATCCGACCACATCGAGGCGCTCGCCGTCGCGTATCTCCACGGACGGCCTGTGCCGCCGATCCTCCTCGCTCCCGCCGAGGACGGCAGGACGAAGTTTGTAATCCTCGATGGGCGGCACCGGTACCGGGCCCGACAGCGGATTCTTGAATCCAAAGAGTTCGCTCACGACATCGCCGATGACCGAGAGAAATGGACGACGATCCCGGCAACCATCTTCGAGGGCAGTCCCGCCCAGAGGTTCATTCGGGCGCTGGAAGCGAATCTCGGGCACGGTCTCCCCCTCGACCTCGCGCAGAAGAGAAGCCACTTCAAGATGGCCTGGGTCCCGTATTACAAACCGCTAGGACGGACCCAGCTGGAGTGGGCGCAGATCTATGGCGTCCACAGGACCACGATTGCCTGCTGGATTGACGAGGTCGAGGGCCGCACCGTGCCTCGTGAGATCCTGGTCCGTCCGAACCTCCTCCCGCGGCCGGGCGACAATCTCGTGCGCACCGGGCTCGCAACCGAACATGAATTGGCGCGGGCACGGCGGGTAGATCCAGCGTTCGCCCCCGCATCGTCGCTCGATACAGCCCAGGCGGCGCAGACGCGCGTCGCCCCCGCTCCGTTGGATGAGCCCGCGACCGAGTGCTCTTCGCCGACGCGAGACGCGGTGCACGCCGGCAATCTCCTGGCGGTTCTTGAATGGCACGAGACACTCGGTGATGCTTCGGAGCTCTGCGCGGAGCTCGGTGCGGCATCGGAGTGCCCGTTGGAGTACCGACTCTGGCTGTGTTCGGACGTGTTCGCGTCGGTCCTGCGGGCGGTCGAGGGATTCTTGACGGCACAGGGAGCCCCGATTCCATGGCGCGACCCGACGTGGCGCTATCGAGCGCTCCCATGACCGGGGATACAGGCGCTTATGTCGGAAACCGACATTTCATTGTCCATGTCTAGGTATGGGATACGGGCGAAACGCCCAGGAGGGGACCGCGATGACTCTCTCCATGTCAAAAGCTGACGTGCCTCCGCGGAGCGGCCCTTACGTCTTCCGCGTCTGTCGCGAATGCCGTAGACTGGCGGGGAGTCGATACGAACACTCGGGCCGTCGCCGGTGGCACCCGCAGTACGAGCCGGGGTGCCACGCATCACCGGGCCGGATCTCCGATTCAAGTCGAATCGAGACGCGTGTGTCGGAGGGTAGCGGACCATGTGCCCAAGCCCATTCACGAATTGGAGTACCCAGCACCCCACCACGGCTGATACGGTCTCGAACTTCGCATTGGCGACGGGCGTGGGTGCTGCGCAGATCCAGTGGGCTATTCTCGGGGGTACCCCAAGCGCGTCCGGGGGCGTCCTTGGCACCCTGAGCCCATTCACGACACCGAACGGTCCACCGACCACTGGCTGGCGAGACAACCAACTCACGGACGATCAGTGGCTCGTGGCGAATGGCTATGTGAGTCAGGCGAGTCCAACGGTCTGGGCCCGGGATTCCACGTCTGTCTGGTCGCTCGCGATCACGAAGGAGCACAGCCTCCCGGGGTTCCGGTGGATGTATGCGGCGCCGGCCTCAGGGGCAATCACTTGGCTCGAAGCTCTGAGAGTGCTCACCAGTCCAGTAGTGATCGGAGTTGCTCAAGCCTCTCCTCTTGCCTCAGCCACGATAGACGTAGGCGGGCATATCGCCCTTTCCGGCGTGCTCCTCAACCATGCCAATACCGCCCAGATGGGCATCACGACGAAGACAGGGTCAGCGTCGGGAGACTATAGTACGTCGTCTGGCTCCTACGCAGACGTGGATACCACGAATCTGAAGTTCGTGGTGACGATTCCTACAGGCTGGAAACTCGCGTATAACATAGGGGGCACAACGGACTGCGCCGCAAGCGGTAATCCATTCGTCGCGTTAGCCGATGGGGGCTCTGCTATCCACGAACAGGAACTTAGCCTTGGACTCTCGCTAGAGAGTTTCGAGCCTTTCAACCTGTCCGGCTCTATCGCGGGGGACGGCGCCTCGCATAGCCTCACTCTTCAGTTCAAGGAAACTGGGGGCACGGTTAAGATACGAAACTCTACTGCCGCGCAGGCGCCGCGTATGCAGTTCATCCTGATGCCGAGCAACTGATGGATCCCGACGAACTGCTCGGGACCCGACTCGTCCTTCGGACCAACGGCCGAAGAGGGAGAGGACGCTATTTCTTGAAGTAGTCTTGTGCGATTAGTGCGGCACGGCGTCTACGTTCAAATCGGGACGCCGCCTAAGTGTCGAGGGGAGTCGGCCGCCCGCATCCCCCCCCATACCATCTGTGGGGGCGGTGCATGACCGATCGGCGCGTGCTTCCTCGATCCCCCCGGCCTGTTGCACTCCGCCCAGGGGTCCGCGTCTTCCTCGAAGGCCTCGCTCGGCTCATGGTCAAGGACATTCTTGCGGAGTCGCAAGGGGCGATCGCGCCCTCGGAGGAATCTTCTCCTTCATGCCCCGCACGAACGGTGTTGCCCCAATGAGAACCGCCATCTACGCGCGCTATTCGAGTGCCTTGCAGCGCGAGACGAGCTTGGAAGACCAAATTGCACTGTGTCGGAGTGCCTCGGATCGGTTCGGCTGCGTAGTAGCGGAGGAGCACATCTACGTTGACCAGGAAAGCAGCGGCAGCGAGGCCCGACGCGACGGCTATCAACGCCTCTTGGCCGCCGCTCGGCGGAAAGCGTTCGAGGCCATCCTCGTTGAGGACCAGTCTCGTCTGTGGCGCGACATCGAAGAAGCCGCGCGGGCGCTGAAACGGTTGCGGTTCCTCGGCGTCTCCGTGTTCTCGGTCGCGAGCGGTACGAATCTCGCCGATGAGAAGACCGGCTCCCTCATCTCGATCGTGACCGCGTGGAAGGACTCGGTGTATCTGAGCGATCTCGCGGCCCGGACGCAGCGGGGATTGGCCGGGCAGGCACGCCGAGGGTTCGTGGCCGGAGGCCGTTCCTACGGGTACACGAGTGAGCCGGTGCTGGACTCGGCCCATCTCGACGCCCACGGGCAGCCGCGGGTCGTGGGATATCGTCGGGTGATTCACGAGGGGCAGGCGGAGATCGTGCGCCGGATCTTCGCCCAGTTCGCCGCGGGCTGGACGCCAAAGCGGATCGTCCACGCCCTCAACGCCGAACACGTCCCCCCGCCCCGCGGGCAGCGTGGGTGGACCTGGACCGCGCTCTACGGCAATCCGAAACTCGGGACCGGGATCTTGAATAATGCGTTGTACTGCGGCGAAGTGGTCTGGAACAAGTTTCGGTGGGAGAAGAATCCCGAGACTGGCAAGCGCGTCCCGCGGGTCCGCGACCGCACCGAATGGATCGTCCAACACGACGAGTCGCTCCGGATCGTGCCCCAAGACCTGTGGGACCGCGTGAAGGACCGACAGCACGCCGCATCGGAGCGGGCCGCCCGGCAAGGGCATTCGGGGGGCATCTCTCAACGGTACCTGTTCAGCGGGCTCCTGCGCTGTGGGGTCTGCGGGGCTCGTTACATCATGCGGGACGGCGCCCGTTATGGGTGCAGCTATCATGTGAACCGTGGCCCGGACGTCTGCGGGAACTCGCTCCATGTGCGGCGGGTGCTCGTGGAGGACCGTCTGCTGCGCGTCATCCGCGACGAGCTCTTCTCCCCTGACGCCATCGCGTTCCTGACCCGGAGCGTTAACGAGGGCCTCCGGCAGGTCGAAGCGGAGCGGTCCCGAACGGACGACGATCGAGAGCAGCTTGCGTCGGAGTTACGGGAGGCGATGGCAGAACTCGACCATATCCGAGAGGCCATTCGTCGCGGCCTCCTGAGCGACCTGACCAAACAGATGCTCGACGAGACGGAATCCAAGGTCCGTACCCTTCGGGCCCGCCTGGACACGCCGTCCCGCGCCCAAGTCCGTGCGCTGCGCCAGCTACCGGACGCGATCCGGCGCCGGCTCGAACACTTGGCTCGGGTCCTCCATACCGACATCGACGAGGCGCGAACGGCGCTCCGGGGCCTGCTGGGGGACATTGTGTTGGAACCAACTCCCGCGGGGCTGGTGGCGCACCTCACCGGAAATCTAGAAGGCCTGCTCGCCCTTACGGGAGACCAGGCCCCTAGTGGTGGCACTGGTAGCGGGGGCAGGATTTGAACCTGCGACCTTCGGGTTATGAGCCCGACGAGCTACCGGACTGCTCCACCCCGCGCCGCAATCGTATGAGGTTGTAGAGTGCATTTCCAATTATACCAGTAGGCAGGGGTGTGTCAAACGCATTCGCGCCACAGAACCCCGTTCTCCGACGCCCAGGCACTGCCAGATAGATTCAACGCTGTCCCCAACGACTAGTCTACCGATCCATGAGCACGGCCCAAAGCAGATCCGCCTCGCTGACCTCGATCGAGCGTCCACCGAGCCCTTCAAGCACGTCGTGCAGGACTAGGCCGCCGGCGATGATCACGTCCGCGCGTTCCGGTTGAAGCCCCGGAAGCATCCGCCGCGCCTGGAGTGGACGAGCGCGCAGGACGTCGAGCGCGCCTGCGACCTGCGTCAACTCCAGTCGATACCCATGGACGCGGTCGGGGTCATAAGGCATGAGTCCCTGAGTGATTGCCGCGATCGTGGTGATGGTTCCTCCAACGCCGATGGTAGCGTCGGGCTCCCGACGAAACCGGCCCAACAACGGCCCGAGCGTTTGGGCCACATACGCGCGGAGCGCGGCGACCTCTCGGTCCTGGGGCGGATCGTGGGCGAGGAACCGCTGCGTCAGCACGACGCATCCCAGCGGGACGCTGTGGGTCTCTTCGATGCGCTGCGACGTTCCTCGGGTTAACTCGACGCTCCCGCCGCCGATGTCGAGGACGAGCGAGCGCTCATCACCAGTCCCGCGGCGGAGACCTGCTACCGCCCCCAGGAATCCAAGCCGCGCCTCATCCTCGCCGCTCAGGACGCGTACCGGAAGGGCGAGCCGCTCGAGCAGCACCGCGGGGTTGCGGGCGGCGCGCACCGCGTACGTAGCGAACACCGTGGGCGTAGCGCCCGCGTCCTCAGCCGCCGCGGCAAACTCCTGAACCGCCGCGGCCGTTCGCGCGGCCGCGTCCTCCTGGATCAATCCGTCCGCGTCCAGGCCGTCGCCGAGACGGGTGATGGCGAGGCGGCGAAGCACCGGACGGAGCGGCGGTCTGTCGCCAGGTGGATCTGCTGCGGCAGAGTCGCGCGCAGGGAGCTCGGCGACGAGCAGGCGTACCGAGTTGGTGCCGACGTCGATCGCCGCACGCCGGGACATGCGACGGCTCAGAACATTCCTAGCAGTCGGTGAAGGCGGGCCCGCAGCCCGGCCGGGGCCTGCTCGCAGCCGCACGACCGCCGCAGCAAGGCTCGCAGATGCCGCTCGAACTCCGCCCTGGAGAAACAGTCCCGACACTCTTGCAGGTGCCGTTCCAGCTCGGGGACCGCGGCACCGTCGAGCTCATGGTCGAGATACTGCCAGAGCTTCTCCACGGCGTCGTGACAGTTCATGCCTGCGCTCCGCTGATGAAGTGCCGGTCCCGCGCGAACGCGGCCAGCCGACGCTTAAGCGCTTGGCGCCCGCGATACAGGCGCGACATCACCGTGCCCACCGGCACCCCGAGAATCTCCGCCGCTTCCTTGTAGGAGAAACCCTCCACATCCACCAGCATTACGGCGGTGCGAAACGCCACCGGCAGGGCGTCGAGGCTCTCCCGAACCTCCGCATCCATGATCTGGTCCAGCACCTGCGTCTCGGGATTCCCGTTTTCACTCAGCGCCAGACCCTCCCGGGCCCCGGCGTAGAGGTAGGCGTCGCCGATCTCTTCCTGCAGAACCTCGGGGGTTCGCGCGTCCTTACGGTGACGATCGATGTGGGCGTTCATCAAGATTCGGTACAACCATGCGCGCATGTTGGTGCCCTCGCGAAACGTGTGAAACGAGCGCCACGCTTTGAGCATTGCCTCCTGCACGAGGTCCTCCGCACCCGCCTGATTCCGGGTCAGGCGGCGCGCCACCCGATACAGGCCGTCGAGATGTTCACCGACGAGCCGTTCGAACCGCGCGCGAGCATCCCGATCCATGGCGCCGGATGGCCGCTCCGCCCCTGGCCCGACCGGGTGGCGCTCCGGCTCCGCGGTGTTCATCTCGTTCTCCTGGTGCTCCCCATGCACATTCATTCGCAAGAACGCCGATCGCGACCAAGCGATTCCGCCCAAACGCAGCGGAGGCACCTCCGGGGTGCCTCCGCTGGGAACCATCGCCAGACGTTGCGCGTGCCAGGCCGCCGCTCACCCGCCGCCCGCGGATACAAGCGCGGGGCGCACGATATCCGCAAGCGTCGTGCGATTCAACACTTCCTCAGTCGCCACCTTTACCGCCTGCCACACCGGGCGCAGCCCGCAACCGGGTGCGTAAATGCAGTGCGCGTCCGTCTCTTCCACGCACAACCAGGGCGCCACGCTTCCTTCCAGGACCAAAAACGCCTCCCCGATCGTGATCCGCTCAGGCGGGCGCGCGAGAACGTGCCCGCCGCTCGGCCCGCGCTTGCTCTGAACAAGGCCGGCGCGACGGAGCGTGGTCATCAACTGGTTCAGATACGGTTCCGGGAGCCCCTGCCGGCGGGCGATGTCGTGGCTCTGGACCGGTCCCTCGCCGTAGTGCTGCGCCAGGTCGATCAGCGCACGAATGCCGTATTCGGCCCGGGAACTGACTTTCATGTCACCACCACTTCCTCTTCCGTGACGTCCCTGATCGGGTGCCGATTCTCGTCCGTGGCGATGGCTCCGTTCCCATCGATCCGGTCGCTGATGCGGAACGCGCGCACGTCGACCCGAGCCGGGTCGGCGAGGGAAATAATCACGTAGCAAGGACTCTGCCAGAACGCCAGCGCCCGGTCCGTCGCGCTCGGGTGTGCCTGAGTCGCCGGGTGCGAATGGTAGATACCCACGATCTCCCACCCCCGCTCCCGTTCCAACCGCATGGCCTTAAGCTGAGCCTGATCGTCGACACGATAGTGTCGCGTCGGGTCACGAGGCTCCGGCGGATCCCCGGCCCTGTTCCGCGCCGGGACGACCTCGGCCACCACGTCGCCGGTCCCAAGCAGCAGACCGCAGCACTCGTTTGGCGCCTCCGCACGGGCCTGCGCGACCATTTGTTCGAGCTGCGTCCGTGTCAACCGCACCGGCAAGCGCGAACACTCCCCTACCTAGCTTCTTATTGTACCCGAATCGGTTCCGCCGTGGAAGGTCCCGAACGGGACATCCCGCCGGGTAGAGCGCTCCGGTCCGAGCAGCATCTGCGTTCGCAGGCTCGAACGCACCACCGGCGATCGTGCATCCGCGGACGGGTCACGCGGTGATGCCGCGCCACAGGGGCGTACTGAGATACCGGTCGCCCCCGTCCGGCGCAATAACCACGACTACGCCCGACGCAAGCTCGTGGGCCACCTGAAGCGCCCCCACCACGGCGGCGCCAGTGGATTCTCCGACGAAACATCCCTCTTCCTTGGCGAGGCGACGCGCCATCGCGTACCCGTCCTCAGTCGCGACCGAAACCTTCCGATCGTGCACGGCCGGGTCGTAGATCCCCGGGACGATCGAGGTCACGATATGCTTCAGCCCCTCGAGCCCGTGGAGCGGCGCGTCCGGCTCCACGGCGACGACCCGGATGCGCGGGTCCGCGTCATGCAGCCGGCGCCCGGTGCCGACGAGGGTGCCGGTCGTGCCCAGGCCGGCCACGAAGTGGGTCACCTGACCGCCGGTCTGCTCAAGGATCTCCGGCCCCGTCGTATCATAGTGCGCGCGCCAGTTCGACGGGTTGTTGTACTGGTCCGGCTTAAAGTAGCGCTCCGGATCTCGCCCGTGGATCTCCCGCGCGAGCAGAATCGCCCCGTCGCTGCCCTCAAGCGGATCGGACAACGTGATCCGCGCGCCGTACGCGGCGATGATGCGCCGTCGCTCCTCGCTCGCGCTTGCAGGCATCACCAGTTCCACCGGATACCCTTTCACCGCGCCGATCATCGCGTACGCGATACCGGCGTTGCCCGAGGTGGAGTCGAGGATTGTCTTCCCCGGAGTCAGGCGACCGTCGCGTTCGGCGTCGGCGAGCATCCGGAGCACCGGCCGATCCTTGACGGAGCCGCCTGGGTTCAGCCACTCGGCCTTGAGATATACCTCGACGGCATCGGACACACCCCGGATGACGCGACGCAGGCGCACGAGCGGCGTATTTCCGATCCGGTCCAACAGCGAGACGCTGAGCCCGGCAGCAGCCTGCGCCCGAGAGCGACCGTCACTCATCGAACAGAAACGTGGGCTCGGCGTAATATCGCACGCCGTGCGCGAGCCAGCGGCGCTGAACGGTAGCGTCAAGCTCCGCCTGCTTGCGTGCTTCGTCCGCCGGAGCGCCGAGCCAGTCGAGCGGGGTGTTGAGCCGGAGCACGCGGCCAGGAATGAGGTGACGCGTGATCCCCGTCGGCAACCGTCCCGCGCCGGCCGCGAGCCGCACAATATCGTCCTTGGAGAAGGACGGGAACACAACGAGCGTACCGGGGCCGTATTCCGCGTGCAGCGTCTCGAGGTCGCCGCGCTCCACGCGGTAGATTTCGTCACGCCCTCGGTACAGCGCGACGAGCCGGGAGAGCAACAGCGCCGCAGCGACGCCCCCGCGGTCTCCGAGGAGCGCGATCCCGCCCCTGTCGACCACGAGCGCGGCGGCCGCGCCGCTCGCGAGGTCGGCCTCGCCGGACGCGACCGCGTCGACCGGGAGGATCCGGGCCTCACCCAGCTCCGCCACGCGCCGCCCGAGCCGCCCGCGGTCGCGGACGTAGTGCCGCCACGTCGAAAGGACGATCTCGGGGCGGGTGTAGTCCACCACGTGCACCACGGCGTGCGGGATCCCGAGCGCCTCCAGCGCCGTCACACGGTTCGCGCCGTCGAGCACGGCGGCGCGGCCGTTCGGCATCGGCGCGACGACCGGCGGGTTGCGCAGCACGCCATCGCGTCTCAGGGCGTCGGACAACCGGGCCACGCGCCCGGACTCCACCTCCTCGTGCAGGAACAGTCGCGAGGTCTCCACAACGCGGAGCACCGGGGACGAACGGGCAGCGTGCGGACGCGGCCGAACGGAAACATCCATGCGCTTATGAGCTCCCCCCTGCCATCGCGGGGACGATCGAGATCTCGTCCTCCTCGCGAAGCGGGGTGGCCACGCCCTGGAGCGACCGGATCTCCGTCCCATTAACGAAGACGTTGATGAAGCTGCGTACCTCCCCCGAGGTATCCCTGAGTTGCTCGCGAAGGCCGGGGTATTGCCGCTCGACCGAGGCCAGCGCCTCCTCCACGGTGCGTCCGTCGGCCGCGACCCGCGCCTGACCCTGAGTCAGTCGACGGAGCGGCGTCGGCAGATAGATCTGCGCCATCCGATCGCCACCTCCCGAAAATGGTGCAGCCGCGGTCTCGGGCGCCGCGGCTGTCTGATGCTGCATCGAAACACGGGCACGACGCCCAACCGCTATTCCCGGCGACACACCTCCGCCGGGCCGTGCGCGCTCGTACAGATGCAGCCCATCCCCATATCAGTCAAGTGAACGCCCGGGGCGGGCCCCCGATTCCATGCTCGGGACGCCCGGTTCGTCCCGGTCCGGCACGCGCACAGCCCGCGGCTTCCCGGATGAGGGCTGTCGCTGCCGGGAGGCCGAATCCGACGACTGAGCGCCCGCGCGTGCCCCCCCGAGCGTCTCCCTCGAGCCCATGGGTTGAACAAGCAGGCGGGAACGATCAATTCCGACGAATACAAGGCGTCAATTGAAGCCGTAAGGTAGCCCATACTGCTCAACCGACGCCGGAGTGAATCACAACGCTCACATAGAACCGCCTCAAAGAAACGTGGCGGAACGTCGCAGGTCGTCGGTGTGACGACGCCGGGTAGTCGATGAAATGCTATGGAATCGCTCATGCGACGGAGGAACGTTTGACAGCGGCCGTGGCTCAATGATCACATTCGCCTGCAAGGGATTCGAGCGCGATGCCATGCACACGGAGCTCTGCATCGTCGGAGCCGGCGCGGCGGGCCTTGATATGGCACGGCTGTTTGACGGCACGGAGTTGTCGGTTGTCGTCATCGAGGGGGGAGGCTTGGACTTCGATGCCGGGGCGCAGCGATTGCACCGGATCATATCCGTCGGGAAGGACATCGCCACATCGGACCGGTTGATGCCGGATTTGCCTCCTGCCTATCGACACGAGACCCGAATCAGGCAGTTCGGAGGAACGAGCAACGCCTGGTCGGGAAAGTGGAAGCCGCACGCCCCGGACGACTTCCAGCGCAAGGACTGGATGCCCCGCAGTGGATGGCCGTTGACGTACCATGACCTCCTGCCCTTCTACGTTCATGTGGCACGAGACTATGAAATTCCTCGGCTGCTGTTTGACCGGAATCGCCTTCGCCGCGGCGGGCTTCGAGAACAGGCGGAGGATTTCCACTACGATCAAATACCGCCGCTCAACTTCAACACCGAGGTCCGGGCGGCGTTGGAGCGCTCGAAGAATGTGACCGTCATTTTGAACGCGAACGCCGTTGAACTCGTCATTGACAAGGGGGCCGGTGGCAACGAACCGGACACGATTGGTCACGTCGTTGCCAAGACGCTGAGCGGGCACTGCGGTCGGGTGTATGCGAAGGCCTTCGTCCTAGCGACCGGCGGCTTTGAGAATGCCAGGCTGCTCCTCAACTCACGCACGCGGGATAATGTGGCGCTCGGGAACCGCTCCGATTTGGTTGGGCGGTTCTTCATGGACCATCCGAAGGGCATCTGGGGAAGATTCACCCCGGGGCTGAATGTTCAGTTGGAAGAACAATTGGCACTCGAACATCGGAATACACACATCAGCCGGTATTTCGCGTTTTCGGAAGAGTTCCGCCGAGAACATCGCCTTCCGAATCACAGCACGGCCTTCTATCCCGTACGTGGAACGACGGTCAGGGCATCTGACGACTCCGACCCTGCTCGAAGGAAACCAGACGGCGGTCATCTGATCAAACCCCTACCGCGCCGCGTGTACAATCGGCTGATGGGGCCGTTCAAACGGAGTCGCCCCAAACCGCCCGAGCAGGTCCCGTACTATGAACTGGTTCACTTTCTGGAACAAGCGCCAGATGCTGAGAGTCGCGTGTGCCTGTCTGCAGCCGCGAAGGACGAATTGAACGAGCCTGTCCTCGTCGTGGATTGGAAGCTTTCGGAGTTCGATCTTGCGTCACTCGAGAAGTATTTGCGCTTGCTCCGAGACGTGCTTGAGAACCATCACATCGGCGAGATCAGCTATCCCGCGGACACCGGCGACCTTCGATTCGCACTCAGCGGTGCACACCACCATATGGGGACGACGCGAATGGCCGCGTCGAGCGCGCAGGGTGTCGTCGACGTCAACTGCAAGGTGTTCGGGGTTACCAATCTCTATGTCATCGGCAGTTCCGTCTTCCCGACCGGCGGAAATGCCAACCCTACCTTCACGATTCTCGCCTTGACGCGGAGACTTTGCCACCATCTCAGGTCGGTGTTTGACCGATCGCGTCGCCCTGTACGAGGTCAGAGGTAGTGGTCACGCGGATCTGCTGGCCCGAAGGACGCGGTTGGTGCGCGCGAGGGCGTGAACCTCGGAATATGCACGTTCGTTGCACCAATAGTGTCAAAGATACTATTTGAACCCAACCAAGAGAGGCGGACCCGGGGCCGGGTGTTGATTGCCGAGCCGTGTGTCGATTTTGGGACCCCTCAGTCGACTATGTGGCGGGAGAAGAATCAACGAGACGGGCGGGCCAAAGCGGATCCGGCGGTCCGACCCCGACATCAGACGGAGGTGTGACATGCAGGTTCAGCCTTACGTGTTCTTCGATGGCCGGTGTGAGGAGGCGCTCGAGTTCTACCGCCGCGCGCTCGGCGCGGAGGTAACGGCGCTCATTCGGTTCAAGGACAATCCCGACGCCCGCCAGCGCGAACGGGTCGCGGCCGACAGCGCGGACAAGATCATGCACGCGGCGTTCCGCGTGGGGGAGACGCAGATCTTGGCGTCCGACGGGCAGTGTCTTGGGCGTCCGACGTTTCAGGGCTTTGGGCTGTCGCTGACAGTGCCCAAGGATGAGGACGCCGAGCGGGTATTTGGCGCACTGGCCGACGGCGGGCGGGTGCAGGCGCCATTGACCAAGACGTTCTTCTCCTCGCGGTTCGGCATGGTCGCGGACCGTTTCGGTGTGCTGTGGATGGTCTACGTCGCGTAGGAAACAGGGCGAGGCGGTTCATGGTGCTGGTGATGCCGCATGCATCGACCAACGGCCATAGCGGACCACACGATCAGGATCGCGGAACATCTGATACACCATCATAACGCGCGTGCGGGTGGGCCCTTCGAAGGGAGGCGGTACGTGGACAGCGCGTGGTGGATCGCCGCGTTGCCCGGCGCGGCGATCTTCCTGACCAGCATCAATCTGGTGGGCGACGGATTCCGGGACGCCCTCGATCCACGACCCCGATGAAGATCTCGGTCCGCGGCGTCGAGCTGGCGTACGAGACGCTGGGGTCCGGCCCGCCCTACGTCCTCGTCCACGGCGGGCCGGGGATGGGGCACCCCGACCGGATCGGCGCGTACCGGAGGCTCGCCGGCCGGGTGCGCTTGATCGCCTACGAGCACCGCGGCCATGGAGCGTCGGGCCGCGCCCCGGCGCACACGTACACGATCGCGGACCAGGCGGAGGACCTGCACGCGCTGATCCAAGCGCTCCGCCTCGAGCGCCCCATCGTCGGGGGCACGTCGGCCGGCGGATTCGCGTCGCTGCTGTACGCGACCCGGTACCCTTCCGAGCCGCGCGCGCTCGTCCTGATTGGCACGGCCCCGAGCGGCGGGTTCATGGCGCGCGCGACGGCGAACGCGGAACGCCAGGGATCACCCGAGGTGATCGCGGCGTACCGGCGGTTGTGGGACGGCTCCCTCACGGATCCGGCGGGGTTCCAGCGGGACTTCGAGACAATTCAACCGCTGTACTATTACGACAAGACGCGCGCGCCCACCAGCCTGGCAGGACGCTCCTTCGACCCGGAAACGCGGCGCGCGCTGATCCGGGACTATGCGACCTACGACGTCCGAGCGGCGCTCGCCAGCATCGCCGTCCCGACGTTCATCGGCGTCGGTCGCCACGACTGGATCTGCCCGGTCGAGGAGTCCGTGGAGATCGCGCGGCTGATGCCGCAGGCCGAGCTGCACGTGTTCGAGCAGAGCGGGCACTCGCCGCAAACGGAAGAGCCGGAGGCGCTGTTCGAAGCGTTGAGCCAGTTCCTGGATCGCGTCGTGTAGATCGCGGCGCTACTCGCCGAGCGGGTTGACCGGCTTCCCGTCCTCGCGCACCTCGAAGAACAGGTGCGGACCCGTGCTCCACCCCGTGCTGCCGATGTGCGCAATCACCTCGCCACGCTCCACGCGCTGTCCAACGTGCACGCTGTATGAGGATAGGTGCGAGTACGTCGTGGAAAGACCGTTGCCGTGGTCCAGAATCACAAGCATCCCATAACCGCGCATCCACCCCGTGAAAATCACCGAACCCGGGGCCGCGGCGTGAATCGGGGTCCCCCAAGGGACGGCGATGTCGATCCCCGTGTGGAATTCACGCGTGCCGAAGATCGGGTGGGTTCGCCAGCCGTACCCAGAGCTGATGCGACCCTCCACCGGCCAGAGGAGCGCGCCGTCCCGGAGGGTCGGGATGGGACCAACGTGCACGCGCCCCGTCGACCGCCGGATGATGTCCGTGATCTTGAGGGACTCAGCCTCAAGTTCGCGGATCGCTTCCTCCTGCGCCAGTCGCTGCGAGCGGACCCGGGTCAGGAGATCACGCCGCTCCTGGGCGAGCCGTACGGTTTGGTCGCGGCTCACGATCCACTGGGCCTGTTGCTCGGCGAGATGCTGCTCCTGCTCGGCCAGCGTCGCCCGCGCCTCGCTCTGCTTCGCACGTTCCGAGCTGACCTGCTGGTACAGCTGGACGTCACGGTTGATGATGACCCCGAGCAGATACGAGCGCGAGACGAAATCCCGGAAATCGGCGGCCCCGAGCAACACGTCGAGGTAACCGAGAGGACCACGCTCATAGAAGGCCCGTACGCGAGCGCCCATCAGCGTTTCGTGGGTCTCGAGCTGCTGCGACACGGTGGCGAGCGAGCTGGTGACCTGCGCAACCGCCGCTTGGGTGCCGTGGAGCGCGCTGACGGTCTGGGCGAGGCCCATCCGCGCTCGCTCGAGTCGCTCCTGGGCCCACGAGAGTTGCACGAGCGCATGCTGCTCCTGCATGCGCGTCTGCGCCAGGGCACGGCGCCGGTCAGCCAGTTGTTGCTGGATACGGGCCAGCGTGGACTCGGCGGAGGACGCCGCGACGTGCGACTGTGGAGCGGATACGGATCCGCCCGCCGCGATGGCCCCGAAGGGATCGGCGGAAACCAGCGACCCCACTACGAGGGCAACAAAAAATGCCCTGAATCGTCCCCGCATCGCTGCCTCGTTCAATGCTGCGACGTGATGCTGTGACAAGTGCGACGCGGGGCTATGAGCGCCATTCCCCCCGAGCACGAGACGGTGTATTCGTCGTGAGACGTCAGACTCCTGCCGCGGGCGCGGGCGCGAGCGGCTGTGATTATACAAAGGAAACGGTCTCACCCCGTCGAACAACGGCCGCGAATTGCGTGGCACGTACATCCTGCGAGCCGGCAAAGGGAGGTCGAGTATGGTGAGGCGAGCGGTGCGGCGAAAGACCCGGGCCAAGTCGGGACCCCGCAAGCGGACGACCACAGCTCGGAAGCGCGTGAGGAAGGCGGCCGGCGGCCGGGCCGCAGCCCGATCGACCGCGGGGAGCCGCCGCAAGACGGCCGCCCGCAAGACGACCCGCGCCGGCGCCAAGCGGCGGGCACCGGCGCGGAGCACGAGGAAGCGCACCGGCGCGGCGGCCAAAGCGAGACCGCGCACGGTGCGGACACGGACCGCGTCTGCACCCTCCGCCGTCACCCCTGAGCGCATGCCTTCGCCAGCGCCGGAGCTGTTTGTCACGCCGCCGGCAGGGCCCACCGGAGCGCCCCAGCAGGAACCCATTTGGGGCGTGCAGACCGTCGAGGTGGAAGAGGACTTCGAAATCGAAGACGACGAGGACGAACCCACGTAGGCGCACTCTGCGATGCAGCGCCGCGCGCGCAGGCCGGCGCCTTCGGGGCGCCGGCCTGCGACACTTCACGGGCGCATTCGCCCCGGCTCGTTTTTTGATGGCCCCGCTCGGGTGCGGAAGAGAGAAATGCGCAAATCCTTCGTCACCGTTGAGGTCTCATCACCGTGTGATATGCTGTAGCCATCTTCCACGGCAAAGGCCGGGAATGCGCGTGCACCGAATCAGCCGTCCACTGATTGCCGCAGGGGTCTTTCGCAAGGCGCTTCCCGTGCTGGAAGCGGCCCTCCTCATCGGCATCTTCGCGCTCGTCGGCACGGGTGAGCCCGCGGTGCCGAGCACATCGACGCTGCCGGACACCGCGCAACCCTCGGCGTCGACGCCGGGTGTCAGGTTGTCGGCGTTGCAGGGGCTGGGCCGGTTTGCGCTGGTCTGGGGATCCCATCTGTACGTCGCGGACGGGGCGGCCGGCGTGCTCCGCCAGATTCCGTCGGTCGGTGTTGCGGCGACCCCAACGTGGTCCCACGACGGACACTGGCTCGCGTATCATCGGCTCCTCGGCGCGAACACGGCGACCAGCGAGACGTGGATTGCGCGCGCCGACGGCGGAGCAAGCTACCGTGTCGGCCAGGCTCGTGGGGCGTCACCGGACGACCTAGCGTGGTCCCCGACGACCGCTACGCTCGCGGCCGTGCTTCGAGACTCCTCCGGAAAGTCGGGGTTGTGGCTCACGAACCCGGGCGGTATTTCACGACCGCTGCGTGCAGCCGGCGACGCCGTGACGTCGTTTGCGTGGTCCCCTGACGGCGCCATGATCGCCTACGTCGCGACGGTCTCGTTGCCGGTGCGACACGACGTGGTAAGCACGATTCGACTACGAGATGGCCAAATCGTTAGGCGCTTCACCGCGTCGGCCGACACTGCGGTCGTCCTTGCAGGATGGTGGCCCAACGGGCGCGGCCTGGTGTTCTGGCTGGATCCGGACTACTCGCAGTCCCTCGCCGCCGACGGCCTCGACCTGTTCGCGCTCGCGCTGGACGGATCCACGAGCCGCGCGATTGCCGGCACACTGCCGTACCGAGATTGGCTGTCGTGGGCTCCGGACGGCCATACCCTGCTGCTGGTGGACGGCGGCGGCCGCGAGGTGTGGCGGGGGAAGCATCTGGTGGTATGCGACGTCGCGCGGGGCACGTGCCGACGCATCCCTCAACCCGCCTCCGACGTCTCCGTGGACCCGGCGTGGGCGCCCGACGGCAGCACGATCGCATTTGTCCGCGCGCAGCAACGCGCCGACTCGTCCGGCGGCGCGCGGACCGGCGTCGACTGGACCACCACGCGGACGCTGTGGCTCACCGCGTCCAACGGGACCGGCGCGCACGAGCTCTCCTACGTGCGCGGCGGTGTCTTTGCCCCCGCATGGGCCACGGACGGTCGCGCCCTTTTGTTCTGGCAAGACGACGCACTGTGGCTCTGGCGGTCCAGGTCGAGCGACGTGGTCCGGATCATCGGTCCGTTCCCTCAGCACGCTGCCCTGACCGACTTCTTCGGACACGTGTCGTGGACGGACATCGTGTCTTGGTCGCGCCCGTGACCCGGAGACGCGGGTCGATGTGAGCCTCGATCGCAGATGCAGGATCCAGCGTCGCGCGGTAGGCGCGCAGCGAGGAGTGTGATGAGATGGGAACACCGCTCAAGGTAAGGACGGCGCTGCCGAGCACCACGGCCGCGGAGTTGATCAATCAGGTGTCGCTCGGTCTGATGCACGGAACGCTGGCCGTCCGGTCCAGTGAGCAGCGACACGTCTATCATCTCGGCCAGATGATCCGATTCGAAATCCGCGCCGAGGAGAACGAGCACGAAGGTTCGATGCAGATCAACCTGCAGTGGCGGGTGCCGCTCAGCGTCACCACGTCACCGTAACAGACGTCCGAGTCGGGCGTCTCGACCACCGCGTCACCGTACCGTAGTGGCGCGCGATCCGCACTCCGCGACGCACGCGGTCGTGCGCATCGAGGGCAACGACATCCCGGCGGGCACCCACCCCTTGGCGGCCGAAACGCGCGCGGAACGGCCGGCCAGAGCACGGCGCAGCGATGATGTTGTGCGTTCGCCGGGGAAATAGTTTACGGCGGGGGCAATCGACGGTCGGAGGTGGATCGCCATGGTGAGGTACGGGAAGGTCGCCCAAGCGAAGGTCGCGCGCGCCCTTCACGAAGAGAAACGAGGCGAGCTTCGCAGCGGCCGATCGGGGAGGAAAGTCACGAGCCGAAAACAAGCGATCGCGATTGGACTCTCTGAGGCGCGCAAGCGCGGCGCGAAGGTGCCCCCTGCCCCGACACGCGGCCGGACGCGCACGCGTCCGCGAAGTCGCTAGCCCGCCGCCAGCCCGCGCGTCGGCGCGCCGGGCCGCGACGCACCAGCGACAAAGGCTGTTACGCCGGCGCGCCGACGGCGAACATGGGGTCCGACGGGTTGGTCGCCGGGGTCGTCACCGTAAACAGCACCACACCCGTCGCCGGGGCGGTAATCTCGGCGAGGCTCGCTCCAAAGTAATCTCGCGTCTCCCCGACGCGCTGTCCTTTCGTCACGCGGTCCCCGGGGGCGATCTCGGGATAGAACAGGCCGGCGTGCGAGGATCGGACCCAGTGCATCTCGGTCAGCTCGGTGATCGGCTCCACCGACTCCGGCGCGCCGGGCGTGATCTTGAGATGCCGCAGGACGTTTCGAAGACCGCGCAGGTGGATCTCCAACGCCTCCGGCTGCAACAACCCCTGCCCACCCGCCTCCGTGAGAATTGCGGGAATCCGCTGCTGCGCCGCCGCCGAGTACGTCCCGCCGGACACGCGCCCGCGGACGACGTACCTGATGCCGTACACGCGCGCGAGATCGAGCGCCGCGGCGTCGACGTCCGCCGCTCCGGAGTCGAGTAGAATCGTAAACGGCAGCAGCGCCTCGTTGATGTCGCCACCGTGCAGGTCCACGTAGAACTGCCCGCGGGCGATCACGTCGGTGAACAGGGTGTACGCGAGACGGTCGCTCGCGGTCCCCTCCGGGTTGCCCGGGAACACGCGGTTGGGATTTTTCCCGTCGAGCGGGCAGATGTAGATGTTGCGTCCTTGGAAGGACGGCACATCGACGATGGGGACCACGACCACCTGGCCGCGTACCTCCTTCGGATCGAGCGTGACGGCCG
This sequence comes from bacterium, assembly GCA_035295165.1. Lineage (NCBI taxonomy): Bacteria > bacterium. The sequence goes on along the minus strand of DATGJN010000033.1, from coordinate 30,676 downwards.
TACGAATCGCGGCCTCGATCCCGGGATACTCACCACCGTGCACTCCTGCGGTAATGCTGAGACGCGGCCCGAGCGCCGCGCCGTTTACGACAACGACCGGCATGCGGATCGGCGTGCCCGGAACATCCAGGTACCCGGTCGCCTTCGTCCCCGGCGCCGCCTCCGCGGACCCCACCACAAGCGTCTGTCCCGCCATGTCGCCCCTCCCTCCCGACCCTAGACCGGCGCGGTCGGGGCGCCGAGCCGGGCCCACAGTTCGCCGACCGACATAGGTTCGAACGCGATCTGGAACATTTCGCCGAATGTCCGTGCCACCACGGGCCGCACCTCGTCGAGCGTGATCGGACGCCCGAGGACGCGCGTCATCGAGGTCACCGGCTTGTTGAGCCCGCACGGGTTGATCAACTCGAAGTGCAACAGCGCCGGATCCACGTTCAATGCGAACCCGTGCATCGTCACACGGCGCTTCACCGCCACACCGATCGCGGCGATCTTTGCCCCGGTGACCCAGACGCCGGGAAACCCGCGCAGCCGTTCCGCGACGATCTCCCACGCGGCGAGCGACGCGATTAGCGTCGCCTCGAGCAACCGCACGTACCTGACCACGTCCTCGTCGAGCGCGCGCAGGTTCAGGATCGGATACCCAACGAGCTGACCCGGCCCATGGTACGTGACGTCCCCGCCGCGTTCGATGTGGTGCACCTCAATGCCGTGCGCCCCGAGGAGATCCGTTGATGCGAGAATGTTCGACGTGCGGCCCGCGCGGCCCACCGTGATGACGGGCGGGTGCTCCACGCTGAGCACCACGTCCGGCACCTGTTCCGCCTGGCGCGCCGCCAGCACCGTACGCTGCAGCGCCCACGCCTCGCCGTAGGCCATGCGCCCGCATTCGACCAGCCACGCCACACGCATCGGCGCGACGGCTAACGGCGTCCTGGGCGCGCCCAGACAGCGAGCACGATGATCCCCGCAGCGAACAGGACGATCTCGAGCACGGCATAGGCCGTGTGGAGCGGTCGGATCGCCGCGTACCGGGGATCGTGCGGGGCGCGATGAACGAAATCCAGGCCGTGCGCGAGGCGTGTGATTGCCGGCGTCAGATACGTCGCCTGCGCCACCACCACCGCGAGCATAACCACCAGCAGCCAGATTGTCCACCGGGCGCTCTGTGCCAGCAGCGCCGCGGCGAGCGTTACCAGGGCGAGCGCGAGCTCGATCCGGTTGAACCGCTCGAACATCATCTGGCCGAGGCGTACCGCCTGGTTCCGATCGAGCAACGCAAAGCGGGCCGGTGCATCGACGAAGTCGAGCACCGCCATGCCGCCGATCCAAAGTGCGAGCGCGAGGGTCCGGACGATCCCGGCCAGTTGGAGCATCACCGTTAGGCTAGCCAACCCCTCATGCCCTGTCAAGAATTGTGAGACGACGTCCGCGGAGGACCACGCGCCCGGCGGCCAGCAGGACTCGCGCCCGGCGAAGGTAACATTACTCCACGGTGACACCATGACCACCCACGACATCGCCAAGGTCGAACGCATCGAGATGTATCTGAAGAGCGTGCTCACGCTCGCCCAGGCCGGTCACCGCGTCACGACCTCGCGGGTGGCCGAGGCGATGGGCGTCTCAGCCCCGTCGGCCTCGGAGATGCTGAAGCGGCTCGAGCACCTCGGATACTTGGAAGGGTCCGACGAAGGCACGCGGCTGACCGGCACGGGGCTGGGCATCGCCACGCAGGTCGTACGCCGCCTCCGGCTTGCGGAGCGGTTGCTGACCGACGTGCTCAAGATGGACCTCCAGGACGTGTACGACGAAGCGTGCAAGATGGAGCATGTCATCAGCCCGCAGGTCGAGACTCGCCTCGACGACGTGCTCGGTCATCCCGCGACGTGTCCGCACGGGCACCCGATCCCCGGTCGAGACGGCGTGCTCGCTCCGCGTCGGGACAGGACGCTCGCGACGCTTGCGCCGCAACTGCCCGGACGCGTGACGGCACTTCCCGAAGAGCGCACGGATCTGCTCAAGATCTCGCTCGCCACCGGACTGCGACTCGGGGTCGAGGTGAGCGTCGAAGCCTCCGCCACCCCCCGAGGACCATTGATCGTGCGGACGAACGGCATCCGCCGAACCGTTCCCAGGGACGCGGCTGCGCAGGTCTGGATCGCCCCGGCTAGCGGGACGGAAGCGTGACGGGCGGCGGCGAGGCGGCTCCCGACGCCGCTTCGAAGTAGGGGCGCAGCCGAAACCCGGCGGCGGCCGCGATCAGCGACGACGGCACCTTCAGCACCAGGGTGTCGTACGTCAAGACGCGGTCGTTGTAGCGGCGCCGCTCGACGGCGATCCGATTTTCGGTGCCCGCCAGTTCGTCCATGAGCCCGGCCACGGTGTCGTTGCTGCGGAGCACCGGCGACGCCTCAACGACCGCGACGAGCCGTCCGAGCGGCTGCTGGAGCGCGTCCGCCGCGCGAACGCGATCCGGCGAGCCGGAGGGTGTCGCCAGGTACGCCGCGCGCGCCCGGGCCACAGCGTCAAGCACCGTGCGCTCCTGGGCCAGATACCCCCGTAGCGCAGCCACGAGTGCGGGGATAAGATCCACGCGCCGCTGGTATTGGACCTCGACCTGCGCCCACTGCGTGTCGACGGCCTGGCGCGCCTGAACAAGGCGGTTATAGGTGGTCGCCGTCCACGCACCCACGGCAAGGGCGAGCGCCGCGACGACGAGCGCGACAAACGCGGAGCCGTGCAGCGAACGCGGAGCCTGGCCGTTCATCCGGTCGGAGGCGGCGAGGGCGACGTCCGCACGACGTGCCCCAGCGCTTCCACGGCGCGCACGACGGCCTCACCGAGTCGTCCGTGACGCAACTGCGGGACCATGATGTCCGCGATGATCCGCTCGGCCGTCTCGTGGGTAACGACAGCCTGGAGCCCCCGTCCCACCTCGATGCGGACGAGACGGCGGTCCACGACGACGAGCACGAGGATGCCGTTGTCGCGCCCGCGCTTGCCGACACCGAGGTGGTTGAAGTACGTGGTCGCGAACGCCTCGACCTCGTCCACGTGCGGCACGATCAACGCGGCGATCTCGACGCCGGTATCGCGTTCGATCTCCTCGACGACCGACCGGAGGCGCGCTTTCTCCACGCGGCTCAACGCGCGGTGAGGATGCCGCTCCACGGTCACCAGCCTCCCGTAGCGCCGCCGCCACCCGAGGCGCCGCCGCCGAACCCGCCAAACCCGCCGCCGCCCGAGAACCCGCCGCTGCCCCATCCGACGCCGGGACCCACGACCCAAGGGACCAACATCCCCGACCCTGCGCCTCGCGATACGTGCTTCTCCCGGTAGCCGCAGCGCGGACACGCCCAGACCTGCACCGCTCCGACGCTATGCGCCTGAACCGGGGCCGACGGTACGAGCGGCGTGCCGCACCGCGGGCACCGTCTCGCCTGACGACGGCCGAGCACCGACGAGATTATGAGGAACGCGACGAACAGCGCCACGGGAAGCAACCCGATACCGCCCCCCGCGCTGCGCGCCGGCTGCGGCGTCACGGCGGAGGGCGCGCCGGGCACGCCTGGCGCTCCGGACGACGCGCCGCCGATCAGACCCTGCAGGGCGTTCACCGCCGCGTTCAACCCGTCGGCGTAGCGCGCGTCGCGGAACGCAGGCGCGATCTCATCCCGGATGATCGCGCCAGCGTCGGCGTCCGTGATCTTGCTCTCGAGTCCGTACCCGACCTCGATCCGCACCTCGCGCTCTCGGAGCGCGATCAGCAGCAGCAGGCCGTTGTCCTTGCCCTTGCGCCCGACCTTCCAAGCCTCCTCCAATTGCGCGGCAAAGTCGTTGATCGGGACGCCGCCTAGGTCCGCGAAAATCGCCACGGCGATCTGGTTGCCTGTCCCCTGGTCGTACGCGGCCAGCCGCGCGTCAAGCGCGCTTCGCGCGGCCGGATCCAGGAGGTGCGCGAAGTCGTTCACATACCCGGTGGGACGAGGAAACCCCGGCGCACCCGCCGCCGGGAGCGCCGCCCACGCCCAGACCGCGCCGCACACCGCCAACGCGGCCGCAACGCGCCGCCACCCCGCACGCGGGCGTTTGCGCGAGGCGACCATGTTCAGGGCTGGGGCGTGAGATTGACGCGTGGGGCCTGCTCCGCGCCGGGCTGCGCCTGGAAGTAGGGCCGCGGATGAAACCCGAGGCTGCCGGCGATCACCGTGGTCGGAAACGACTGAATCATCGTGTCGTACGCTTGCACGGACGCGTTGTACCCGCGGCGCGCGAACGCGACCTCATTCTCCGTCGATGCGAGCTGGCGCATCAGCGCCTGCACCGTGTCGTTGCTCCGCAGCACCGGATAGTTCTCGACGATCACGAGCAGGCGCGCAATGGCGCCCTCGTACTGGTTCGCCGCCTCGACACGTTCGGGCGTGCCGGCCTGCGTGCCCGCGTAGTGCGTGCGCGCCTGCGCGATCGCACCGAACACCGCGCGCTCCTGCGTGAGCGTCGCCCGGGTCGCCTCGACCAGATTGGGCACGAGATCGAACCGCCTCTGGAGCTGCGTCTCCACCTCGGCCTGCGCCGCGTTGACCTGTTGATTGGCCTGCACGAGCCGGTTGTACGTGCCGGCTACTGTCGAGTAGACGATCGCCCCGACGAGGGCGATTCCGAGTACGACGCCCGCCGCAATGCGCATGCTCTCTCCTCTCAAACCCCGGATCCGAATCGGTACGTTCCCGCCGGGCCCCGGCACTTCAGCGTAGCACACCACCCGCGACGTGCAAACCCGGACGCGTCGCGCGCCGGCCGCGGAAGGCAGAACTATCGGGTAGACGCTGGGAGCAGGCCGAGGCGTTCCGCCACGAGCACGGCCATCGGCGTATCGGTCGCCGCGGCCGCCGGCACGCCCAGTGAGGCGAGCTTGTCGCGGATGCGCGCAAGCGCGGCGGCGGGATCGGTGCCCTCGACCTCAACTTCGCTCGCCCAGCCGAGGCCCTCGACGTGTTCGTAGATGGCCTTACCGAGCCCGGGAAGATCGCAGATCCCGCACTGCGACTTGACCACGTCCAGCCATCGCGTGAACCCCAAGATCTCGCAGACCCTCATGCACTCCTGGACCGTGCCGTGGTGTAACCGGAGCTTGCCGTCGGGGAGCAACGAGCGTTTGCACGTCAGCCCGCCGGCGTGGACGATCTCGATGCGGGTCAGCAACAACTCGCTCTCTCGGACGGGCTCCTGCCACTCTCGAACGCGTAGCGCATGCGTCCGGGCGTCCCACGACCAGTGTGTCGGGCGGACGTAGTGATCGGTGAACGCGTATCGTTCCTCGCTGCTCGCCCCGAGCACCCGCAGCCGTGCCCGAAACGCCTCGATGTCGGGAATCAGAAACCGCACCTCGCACTCGAAGGGAGCGGTCACGATCCGAACGGAACCACCTACGCCGCGTGTGCAGATAGGGCCGGGACCGGCCGGAACCCCGCGCCCGAGCCAAGCCTCGTCCGTAGTGTCTCGAGCGCTTTGTCGAGCTGGCTATCGTGCCCCAGGTTCATCGCGTCGGTCGACAGCGCTTCGGGGTCGTCCGGCGTCACGCCGTGCCCCTCGAGCCGTGCGCCGTGACCGCTCCACACACGGGCGACCGTGATGGCCATGCCGGCGCCCTCCGGAAGGTCCACCGTGATGCCGATCTCGACCGCACCAGCGGTCCGCGCGCCGGTGACCACGGCGCGCGACTGCTCCTGCAGCGCCGCGGTCAGCAGCTCGGCCGCGGATCCCGTTCCCTCGTCCACGAGCACCACGAGGGGCGTCGTAGCCGGCACGATCGGCGGATCGGACGTCTCGAGCAGCATGTCGCGGCCACTGCGCGTACGCAACCGGATGAACGGCGAGCGCTGGGGAAGCAGCGCGGCCGAGACATCCCTGAGCTCGTCCACGAGGCCGCCCGGATTCCCTCGGAGATCCAGGACCATCGCGCGCATGCCGCTGCGCCGGAGCCCGAAGATCGCCTCGCGGAACGCGGCCCCGGTCCCCTGCACGAATTCGTAGATCTTCACGTACCCGATGCCGTCGTCCAGCATGCGGCTGGTCACGCGGGGCACGTGGATGGGCGCGCGCGTGACACGCAAGTCGATGGAACCGGTCTGGCCAGGACGATCCACGGTCAACACCACGGAAGATCCCGCGGCGCCGCGGACCATGGCACTGACGGCGTCGTCCGCGAGACCGCTGGTCGCCTGTCCGTCCACGGCGACGACCCGGTCGAACGTGCGCACCCCAGCGACGCTGGCTGGGCTGTCGGGATACACTTCGCTCACGTAGAAGCTGCCGTTACGGGCCAGCAGCTCAATCCCGATCCCGGTAAACGCCGCGTCCCCGTCCTCGCGCCGCTGCTCCTCCTGGTACACGGAGGGCGGTATGAACGCGGTGTGGGAGTCGTGGAGACTATCGAGCATGCCCGCGACCGCCGCGTAGGCGACTTCCGTGGACGCGTGTTCTCCGTGCGCCTGGCTCAGGATCTCGTCGAACCGCTGCGTGAACAACCGGGCGGCCTCGGCGGCGTCCGCGTCTGCCGGGATCGGTCCGCCGAACGACGCGGCATGGGACTGGTCCCGAGCGCTGTCCAAGGCGGCGTTGAGCATCGTGGGGGCGGAGAGCGGGTCCACGTAGTGTGCCTCCAGCGTGCGGAGCGCCGCCAACACAAACTGTGCATCCGCCGCCTCCGCTCTGGGCGCCCCCGGCATCGCCAGCATGACGGCGACGGCTCCGATGAGCACAGCGGACAGGACACGGAAACGCTTCATGCACTGCTCCCCCCAACGGCGGATAATCGGCAGCCGCCGGATGGCCGGCGGCGCCGCTATTACACCACGCTACCATTCATAATCCGCGCCGGCAAGCCGTGATTCTCGCGGCGACCGCCGTGCATCGCCCGCGGGCGAGCGAGTACGCCGACCCACCCGACCGATCGTACCGTGTCTGCCGTCGATGAAACGGTCCCGGTGATAGGCACCCATCGCCGAAAATCGTGGGAACGCCCGGCGTCGCCGCCTCCACTGTATTCTTCGCCCGGCTGCACCGAACGGATGGGAGCACGGCGTGTTCAGATGGGCCCGATGCTCACGCGCGCCCCGGCAACGGCCTCCGTGAGCGCGGCCGCGCTTCCCTGGTTAATCGCGACCTCGACGACGCCGTCACTCCCGACATAGGCGACTGCCTTCCCGCGAGGGACGGCGCCGAATGTCTTTCCCACGGTCGCGGTCATCGAGCCGGCACCTACGTGCACCCGAACGGCGCCGTTCGCGGCTATGTCCGCGAACAACCCGCCGGGAATCGTCGTGATCAGGTTGCCGAACGGGTCCACCCAAAGGACCTCGCCCTCAAGCCGGCGCCCGCGGCGCCGCCCGGCGGGAAATACCAGATCGGTGAAGTCGTCGACCGGACGCGCGATCGTCTCGACCGCCTCGCCCGCGGCGAGACGCGCGGCCGCAGGGGCGAACACGTCGCGTCCGTGAAACGTCGAGGAGACGACGGTATCCCCACCGGGGCTGGCGATGAGACGAAATACGCGCGGGGCTCCTAGCCGCCGGGCGGCCGGGATCAGCAGGCCGTTATCGGGGCCCACGAAGACGTGGCCGCCCGACGCGACGGCGAGCGCCGCCCGCGCGCCACCGACCCCCGGATCGACAACCGCGCAGTGGACGGTGCCGGGCGGAAACGCGGGCGCCGCAGACCAGAGCAGGTATGCGCCCGCCCGGATGTCGTGGCGCGGGACATCGTGCGAAATGTCAACGAACACAGCGTTACCGCCCGCTGCCGCGCCCTTCATCGCCGCCGGATACGGCGACCAACTCCCGAAATCCGACAAGAACGTGAGCAGACGCACGTCCGAGGCGGCGCTACGCGGACGCCCGCTCGCTCCCGCAAAACTCGTCGATCGTGTTGACGAGCACCTGGGCGCACGCCACGGCCGACGGCAGATCGACGTACTCCACATCTGCGTGCGCTCCGTCCCCTGCCGGGCCGAAGAGCACGGTCGGCACTCCGGCGCCCGCGAGCAGGGCCGCGTCGGTCCAAAACGCTGCGCCGGTGTACGCCGGCTCCTCTCCGCGCACGGTCACGCACGCCCGGTGTAGCGCGGGCACAACACCGACGCCGCGGTCCGCCTCCAGCCCGGGGCGCGCGCCGCACACGCGCAGTGACGCCTGGAATGTCGAATCCCGCTCGCGCAGCGAGTCCAAAATACCCTGTAGTTCCGCCCGAACCGCATCGTCGGTCTCGTTCGGCAGCGTGCGGCGTTCCAATGCCAGTTCGCAGGACGGGGGGTACGTACTCAGGCCTTCGCCGCCCTGGATCAGGGACGCGTGCAGCGAGGGACGGCCGAGGAGCGGATGGGTCCGCCGCGGGAGCACGTCGCGCTCGAGCAGTTCCAGCCGCGCGAGCACGCGGCCCATGCGAGCGATGGCGTCCACCCCGACACCGTAGTTGCTGCCGTGGGCCGCGCGGCCTTCCGTCCGAATCGTCGCCCACAGAAAGCCTTTGTGCGCAACACAGATTGCGAGCCCCGTCGGCTCGGTCACGATCGCGGCATCGGCACTGACCCGGCCGGCGATTGCCGCAGTGCCGACGCTCAAGTGCTCCTCGTCCGACACGAATGTCAGCACGATGTCTCCGAGCAACGTCCGGCCAGTCGAGCGGAACGCGGCGACGGCGGCGACCATCGCCGCGAGGCTCGCCTTCATGTCGAAGGCACCGCGGCCGTACAGACGGGCCGCGCGGATCTCGGGCGTGAATGGCGCCTGCATCCCCGCCAGTCCGACGGTGTCCATGTGCCCGTTCAGCAGCAGACGGCGGCCGCCGGCGGGATCGGACCCCGGCAGCACCGCGACGACGTTGGGACGTCCGGGAGCCGCGTCCTCGACCGTCACGGTCATCCCGAGGCGCCGGCACACATCCGCGAGGTGGGCAGCGATCGCCCCCTCGCCGGCGCCACCCCGCACGAGCATGGGGTTTACCGACGGGATGCGAACGAGATCGGCTATGAGGTCCGTGAGCCGCGTCGCATCCACGGTCGGTGGGCTCGAGCGCGCCATGTGCGCCTCCCTTGCTGGGACGACGTTCGGAGAGTGTCGGCCAACGGGATGCCGCCGTCACCCCACAAGAAGAGGCATTTTGCGAAGAGCGCGCGGCTTCCTGTTACCCGCGTGCGAACCGTGATCGGGGACGGCGTTCGCGTGTCAGACCCGTGGATCGCGTGCTGGCTACGCCGGACGCCCGGCGTTCACGCCAATCAGGGTCAGGATGTCCGGCTGCTCGGCCGTTTCCTCCACGAGGGTGCGCACAAGCTCGTGCGGCAGCTTCCGAGTCTTGCGGGCCAACCGCCTATAGTGTTCGATCGCAAAGGGGGAGAGCCCCAACGCACGCAGTAACTCCAGCGACTCCTCGAACCTGGCCCGCCGCGCCGCGCCCTCCGGGGACGTATCCCGCCGCTCCAGCGGCGCACGGCCGTGCTCGTGCACTCCGAGGGCACCGCCGTGGACACGACCGTTGATCATCCCGGGTTGACTCTTGCCAACTTGTGACAGCATCTGTGATCCTCCAGATGACCGACCGTGTGCGCTGATGATACTTCTTATGATCCGCAGATGCCATCAGGTGAGCGCCCGATTGGTGAGCGTAATGAAACTTACGACGCTATTCTTTGAGAACTCCCACAATATTGCGAAGACAGTCTCTCACGGTTTGCGTCCTTCGGCAGGCGGGCTCGCGGTGACGGCGCGATCGAGGCTGATAGCGTGGCTCAGCGCTGGCAGGATGGGCAGTAGAACGTTGGACGTCCGTGGAAGCGCCCGCCGAGAACCTTCGTGCCGCACACGGGGCACGGCTTGCCGGCGGCGCCGTAGACCGCGAGACGATACCGACCCGCTCGGCCGAACGCGTCTTGAAACTCCGGCTCACCACCGGCCTCCACGGCCTGGCGGAGGGTCTCCCGCGTGATCCGGTATAACGTCCGCGCCTCGGTCGGGGTCAGCGACTCCACCTTGCGGTCCGGGCGAATGCGGGCGCGAAACAGGATCTCGTGCGCCCACAGGTTACCAATCCCGGCGATCCGCTCCTGATCACAGAGCAGGTCCTTGACCGCGCCCTTGGGGCCGAGGGCGCGCCGGAACACCTCGAAGGTGGTCGTCGGCGCGAGCGGTTCGATGCCCAGATTGTCGAGCAGCGTACGCGTCCCGGTCTTGACGAGATGGAACGAGCTCAACTGGAGGTCGCGGAACTCCAGGGCAGTACCGTCGGTGAACACGAGTAGCAGGGCCGCCCCCTTATCCGTCTCCGGTGCCTGCGCGTGAAACCGAATCACGCCCCATAGCTTGTAGTGGAACACGAGCACCCAGCGGCCCAGCATGAACCAGAGCGCCTTGCCGTGGCGGGCCACGTCCTCAACAACGGCGCCGCGCACGGCGCGGGCGAATCCCTGCGGCGTGTGGGTCCGCACCGCAACGGGCCGGAGCACGGCGCCGCGGTCGATGATCTTCTCGCCGACGGCCCGCACCAGGCTGCGTCGCGCCGTCTCCACTTCGGGCAGCTCAGGCACCGCGCAGCTCCTCCTCGGCGGCGGCGAGCACGCGAGCCACCGTATCGCCGGCCGCAACCGCACCCTGCGCGAACTCCGCTGTGCCGCCCCCGCGTCCGCCAACTGCACGAGCCACGCGCGACAGCAGCGCGGCGAGATCCGGCCCGTCGCCCGGCGCGCGCGCGAACCAGATGCGGCCGGTCTCGGTCACGCCGGCCACCACGGCCGCCGGCGTCAGCGCGGTGACCTCGCGCAGCAGCGCACGGACGTCGTCGCCGTCCCGGTCCGGGAAGAGCAGCCGGAGGACGCGCCCCTCCGGTCCGGCCGGGAGGGCGGCCACACGCTCTGCCGCCTCGTAGGCCAACAGGCGCTTGCGTGCATCCTGCAGGGAACGCTCGTGCACGCGGCTCTCAGCGACGATCCGGTCGAGCGCATCGCCGAGGTCCCGGTCACGCACGGTCAGCCGGGCGCTCCAGTCCCCGACCAGCGCGTGCTTCCATTGATAGTCCCGGACGGCCCGCCACCCCGCCAAGAACTCCGCCCGCAAACGCCCACGGCTGCGCTCCCACCGGCGCACCAACACCGGCCCGAGCTCGCCGGTGCTTCGCACGTGCGTCCCGCCACATGCCGACCGGTCGCACCCGGCGATTTCGATCACACGCAGCGTCCCCGTGCGACCGGAGGGGCGGCGGAGCCCGAGCGCGTCCGCGTCGGCCGCCTCGACGAACCGAATCGTCACCGGGCGGTTCTCGAACACGATCTGGTTGGCCGCATCCTCGACGCGCCGTACGGCGTCCGCGTCCAGGAGCGCGATGTCGAGATCGAGTGTGGAAGACTCGCCGAGGTGCACCGAGGCGGTCTTGGCAGCGAGCACATCGAGGAAGACCGCCGAGAGCAGGTGCTGCGCGGTGTGCTGCTGCATATGATCGAATCGACGCGGCCAGTCCAGCTCGCCCGCCACGTCCGCGCCCGGGGCTAAGCCGCCGGACGGATCCGCGCCGTCAAGCACGTGCACCACCGTCTCCCCGGCGTCCACCACGTCCACCACCCGGTGGCCGCCGAGCGTCCCGGTATCGTGGGGCTGCCCCCCGGAGGTCGGGTAGAACGCGGTCCGGTCGAGCACGACGCCGCCGCGGCCGCCGTCGCCGGGCGAGATCACCCCGGTAACGCGCGCAGTGAACGCGCGCAGGTACGCGTCGCTGTAGTAGAGGCGCTCCGTCACCGGCGCCTCCGGCGCGGAGCCGCTGGAACGCGCAGGTCCGCCGGCTGTGCTACAATACACGCGATGCTCCTCATCACACTGGTCTCCGACGTCATCCAGTTGTTGACGCTCCTGATCATCGTGCGGGCCGTCCTCTCGTGGATCCCCACGGCGGACTACGGCCACCCGATCATCCGCTTCGTCATGCGCGTCACCGACCCGGTGCTGGAACCCGTGCGGCGAGTGCTCCCGCCCCTCGGCGGCTTGGACCTCTCCCCGATTATCGCCATCCTCCTGTTGCAGTTCGCGGGCCAGTTGTTGATCCGGGCGCTGGTCTCCCTGCTCGCGGGCGCCTGAGCCGCCCGCTTACGTTGACACGGATTTCTTGCGCCGCGCGACCGCGCGGCGACGGCGGCGCGGCTTGTGGTTCAAGACGTTCTCCGGCAAATTCTCCTCCCACGTGATCATACTGTGAAAGTAGACGTTGTCGCCCTCGTCGAGGCCGCGCGTCACTTCCGTGATGTGCATGTTCGTGGCGCCGAACGCCTTCAGCGCGTGTTGCACCGCCGGTTCGGGCTTCGCACGCTCGCCGCACGTGAAAATGTCGAGCGCAACGTAGCCGGCCTCGGGCCAAGTGTGCACCGACAAGTGGGACTCGGAGATCACCACCACGCCGCTGACGCCGGTGGGACGAAACCGATGGAACGAGATCGCCCAGATTTGCACGTCCGCGACCTCGGCGGCCTGCACCATGATTTGCTCCACCTGCTCGACCCGGCTGATCACGTCCGGGTTGCAGCCCGACCCCTCGACGATGTAGTGATGCCCGACGGTTTCCACCGTCGACCTCCCTCCCCGCCGCGAAAGCTCGCGCGGCGCCGCTGCGACGATTCCGGGGGGCTCGTGCCCGTCCCGGTCAGGCAAACCTCCGTATGAGCGCGATCACACCCGTGCTGATGATCGTGACGAGCAGCGCGCTGACCGTGCTCCCGAGCGCCAGGGCGATCACCGCCTGTCGGCGCGGCAGGCCGAACAGCCATGCGAGGATTGTGCCGGAGTAGATGCCCGGGCCCGGCAGAGGCAGGCTCACATAGATTCCCACCCCGAGCACGCCCCAGCGTTCCACGTAGCCGCGACCCCGGTTCCGCACCTCCTCGATCCCCCACCGCACGACCGGCACCCCAGACAGAAACCGATGGTAGAAGAGATCCAACACCAAGAACATTGGGATGATCATCACCCAACTGGCAGTGATTGCGGCGAGACAGGCGACCACGGGCGGCAGTCCTTTGGTGATCCCGTAGGGAATCGCCAGCCGCAACTCAACCCAGGGCACGATCGAGAACAACATCACCTGAACGATCCTAGCGGGCATTCGCGCCTGCCGACGCTCGCAGTTGCGCGATGCGCGCCCGGCGGGCCCGAATACGGACCTCCGCCTCGTGCCACATCCGCCACTCGTCTGGACCGTCCGGGGTAAACGCGGGGACCGGAGCGGGATGGCCGTGCTCGTCGAGGTGAACCATCGTGAAAAACGCGGTGCACGTGTGGTGACGCGCCCCCGATCGCGGGTCTTCGGCATCTACGCGGACGCCGATCTCCATCGACGACCGCGCGACGTGCGTAAGCACCGTGCGAAAGTCCACGATCTGACCGATCCGAAGCGGGTTGTGGAAGTACACGGTGTCGAGCGATGCCGTCACCGTCGCGCCGCGGCAGTACCGCGCAGCGGTGATCGATGCCACCTCGTCGAGCATCTCGAGCAATTTGCCGGCGAACATCAGCGTTCCGCTGAGGGCGTCTTCCGGACGCACCAGCCGCGACAGCGTCACCGCGTGCCGCGTGCGCAGGTCCGGAATCGCATCTTCACCGCCCCGGTGCGCGTGAAGTCGCGTCAGCCGCGCCGCTTTGCGGGCTTCGGCCTCTGCGCATACCGCCGCCTCCGCCTCGGTGCCGGGCGTAATCGTCCGTCCCACCGGCCGGGGGCGCTCGTGCTCATCCAGCGACACAAAGGCGAGATGCGAGGAGGTCGCCCGCCTCGGCACGCCCCGCTGAGGCGACTCCGCATGCACCGTCACGCCCACCTCGAGGGATGACCGGCCGATGGATTCCACCTGTGCATCCATCGTCACGATCTCTCCGAGGTGGATTGGTGTGAGGAAGTCCAGATCGTCCATCGCGCCAAGCACGACGGCTCCGCGCGCCACGCGAGACGCGGCGAGCGTTCCGGCGGTTGCGATCCATGACATCATCCGTCCGCCGTACAGGGTGCCACGCTGGTTGGTGTGCTCGGGAAAGACCAACTGAACCATCTGGAAGCGCGTGTCCGCGATGGTCGGCACCCTGCCCTCCTCACTGCGCCACCGAGTATGGTACCACATAGCCGGGAAAAATCTACCCGTGTCTCTCTCGGGCTCCTTCTGCGCTGTGCTGTACGGTTGTGTGTGCTCATCAACGCACTGAGACCAACGGAGGCGAAGAGACACCTGCCGTGCGTGTGCCTCGCACAGCAAAGGTGGAATTCCGCGACAACATCTCGCACCCGCGCGCGCGCCGCGGGCGCGTCGCATCACCCTCGCGAGTTTCCGCCACCGCCGTTCCAATCGGTTTGGGAGGGCAACACGCGGCTCGCACCGGCAGCACGCCCAGGAAACTCCGTTTTTTCGCGGAAGCGAGTAGGGTACCGTATAGCCGTCGATCTGCACGCAACCCTTCGCGCCCGCATTGGGAGGACAGATGCCGTCACGTCGAACTTCCCCGATCCGCCGCGCGCGGACTGTACGTCTGTGACATTGCGCTACCGCCTGGCGCGCCTGAGCCGGCCGGGTCCGCGCCGGACGTTTGGACGGGCGTGGCTCGTGGTGTGTCTCGTCGGCGCTTTCGTCACGCTGGGTTTCGCCGGCGGCCAGCATCTGTTTATCGTCGTCACTCTCTGGCTCGTCTGCGTCTTCGCACCTGTGCGCATCGCGATCGAACTGCTCCATACGCAAGGGCCGCGCCTCCAAGAGCGCTTGCGACGGGACTTGGAACGCCGCGGCGACCGATACGATACGCGCGAGCGCGTCGCCGTGATGACGGAGATGTTGTTCGAACGCGAGGTGCGGCTACCTCGTCTCGCGCCGCCTGACCTTGGCAGCAAGGTCACCGACGCCGCGATCGCGATCTGTCACCGGGCATTCCGCACGGGCGCCGGGGCCCTCGGTGTTCTGCAGGCCGCGACGATCTCTCGCGCGCTGCTCGAGCGCTGGGCCGGGACGATCGCGGCCGACACACGCCTCGTCCGGCCGGTCCCGACGGCTGATCCGAACGGCGCTCCCCCGACGCTGTGGGACCCCGAGGCCAGCATCCAGGAGCAGTGGGTCACGCTGCGCGCGGTCGCCGGGCTGGCCGCCCTCTTGAAGACGCTCGTCGCAGTGTACGAAGACAGCGCGGGGCGTCCGATGGAGAACAGCGCCGCCGTGCGGGCGGCCGGCGACACGGCCATGGACTTCGCGGACCAAATCGGCCTGCGGTTGGAAGGCCCCCCGTGGGAGGGAGCCGCCGGCGTCGCACCCGTGCAGATCCCGCCGGAGCTCATCGGCCGGCTCGCGGAAACCTGGACGGCCTTCTGCGAAGCTCCACCGCCGGCCCCGCGCCGTCTCGTGGCGTTCCTGAACAGCATGCCGCAGTAGCGGATCTTCGCGCGGTCACCCCGCGACGCGTGCGATCGGCAGCTCCCCGAACGCACGGTAGGCCCACGCCGCAGCACGCACACCAACGACGCCGCCCGACCCCTTGGTGCTGCGTCTCGTAGGCACAGAGCATCGTCCACGTGCTGAAGCGGAAAAACCACGGCCCGGGTCGCGACCCCGGTCGCATCCGAGCGAGCATCCCCACGCGAATAAGAACAGCCCCGACGCCCCCGCATCGCGGTGGCCCCCGAACCTCGACGAAGTACGTGCCAATCCCCACGGACAGTAGCAACCATGCCACGCCGAGGAACGGCATAGCGCGGGACCGTCGCGTGCTCGGGAGCGATACGCCGTGCGGGCGCTACCGGCCGAGGACCCCGCTCCCGAACTCGCGCCCGAGCGGGCGTGCGGCGCCTGCTCGACGAGCGTCGGGGCGAGCCGCCCGCCCGGCCTGCCCGGCGCACCATGGTTCCAGTAAAGGGGTGTGATCAGCGAATCAAGTATTGTGTAACCGGCCGTTCGGCGGATTAAACAGAAAGAAGGAGGGGTTGAACTTGAGAAAAATGCTCTCGATCTTGCTCACAGGTGCATTCGTGCTTGCATTTGGATTCCCACAAGTTGCCGCATTCGGTGCCGTGCCGATGGCTGGGGCAACCTTGAGCAACCCGGCACTGCTCCCGCAAGGTGACGACAACGGGCCTGGCGCCGTTCTGGGCGTGCCGCCGCTCGTTCCCCAAGGGGACGACAACGGACCCGGCGCTGTCCTCGGCGTTCCGCCGCTCGTTCCTCAGATCACGGGGACGACGTCATAGATAGCTGGATCCGATCCCGGCAACTCGCGCTGCAATTGGGGGCTTTACAAGTCGTCACTTCGTGAACCACATTGTGCGTAACGGAAGAGGATATGAGCCGACCGCCGAGCGGCCATTTTCTCTTCACGCTCGTACGACGCGGTTGGATTTGCGAGTGAGGCGAATTGAAACTTTGTTCAGAGGTTGGATGACAGCAGGAATTCGTGTTCCCGGCAGAAAACATCAGAGCCTTGTCAAGTATCACTAACTATATTTTGAGGACAATGGAGCGACATCGGTGTCTTCATTGGGTGAACGGATTCGGGGGAGACGCAAGGAGCTCGGCCTTACACAGACCGAACTCGGCGGTGGGAACCTCACGAAGGGATTCATAAGCCTGGTTGAAAAGGGTCGGGCCAAACCGTCCCTGCAGACGTTGCTCCTGCTCGCCGAGCGCCTCCAAAAACCCGTGGGCTACTTCCTGGAACCGGGGACGCTGCTGAGCACGAAAGCGGTCCGCGTCGCAGTCGCGTCAGCGTGGGTCGCGATAAAGCAGGGCGACTACACGCGGGCGGCCGAGCACTTCGAAGAAGCACTCAGCCTGGGCAAGGAAAGTCGGGACAAGAGTGTCGAGGCCGAGTGCCACATCGGTTTGGCCATGGCATTGGCTCACCTCCGGCAGTTTGATCTCGCGGAGGAGAGCCTGCAGCGCGGACAGGAGTTGGCGGTGGCGATCGGCGATTCACGCCACCTCGTGCGCATCAACCACGTCCTCGGCATCATCGCGTATTTCCAGCGGCGCCTGGAGGACGCGCGACGCCACTTCTCCGAGGGGTTCCAGCGCTTCCAAGCGACGAACGACACGGATCTGAGCCTTGGCGGGATTCTCCTCTACAACCTCGGCAATACGTACATGGAACTGGGGGATCATGTCGAGGCCGCCCGCTGGTATGAGCAAGCGCTGGCGCTCGTCGAGCCGACGGAGGACCTTCATCGACTCGGGTTGGTGCATGTACAACTCGGCGTGGCTCAGCGCGAGCGCGGCGACTACGAGACCGCGATCGTGCACCTGACCAAAGCCGAGCACCTCTTCGAGGTGCTACAAGATACGCGGTTGCTGGGATGGGCGCACAACAGCATCGGCATCACCCTGCTGGCGCGCGGGAACGTGGACGACGCGATCGCTCACATCAACACCAGCCTGCGCATCAAGGGACGCATCGGAGATGATCCCGGGCGAGCACGATCGCTTACGGAACTGGGACGAGCCCTCACCATGAAACGGGAGTTCGCCGAGGCCGACGCGGCCCTCGTCGAGGCGGATCGCCTCACGAAGAAGTTCGGCGACAAGACCGAGGCGGCGCGGATTCAAGTCGCGTGGGCCCGCCTGCGGTCGGCCGCACGGCAGGTCGCGGAGGCCATCCGCCACTACGAGGAGGCGATCGCCGCGTTTGAATCGCTCGGCATGGACGCCGATCTCGCGGCGGCCTGCAACGAACTCGGCGAATTGCTGCTGGAGCAGCAGCGCCCATCGGAAGCCGCCCCGTATCTCGCGAGAACACTTCGGGTGCTCAGGGCCGACAAGCACCACTAGCGAAGATCGGCGCGCACGCGTCCCGCTCATCCCGGTCGCCACGCTCCCTCCGCAACGACCCGCTTGGTAGGATGGGCTCGAGGGACGAGTTCGGAACCGGGAGGTCTCATGTCACATTCTGCACGGCCCGAGGGGCGTTCCGCGCCCGCGCCAGGACGCACCCGCCGTACGTTTCTCGCGTGGGCTCTGGCGGGCGGCGGGTTCCTCGGATGGTCCGCGGCCGCGCGCGCAGCGAGCCGGTGGTGGAGCAGCCTCGTCTTCGGGGTGTTCGAGAACCGCGCATTCGGTGAGGTCGCGGCGCTTCCGTCCCATCGCCGCGTGGCGCGCGAGGGCACGGTCCTCTCACGCTACTACGCGATCGGGCACCCGTCCGGTCCCAACTACCGGGCGATGGTATCGGGAGAAACGTGGGGTAACGGCGAGGTCGTGGATGCGTTCCACCCGTCGGTCGCAAGCATCGCCGCCTCGCTGAGACCGCCCATCCCCACGTACGTCTACCATCTCGCCGGCACCGCCGCGCGCCGCCACAATCCGCTCGGAGACCTGCACGCGCCAATCGCGGCCGAGCGCCACGGGTTCGACACGTTCGGGCGAGACCTCGATACCCTTCCCCCTACCTGTCTGGTGTACGTCGGCTGGAACGATGCGAACGATCTCCACGACGGGGACTTCGCGCAGGCCGACCATAACCTCACGGCGTTGCTGGACCTACTCGGCCGGTCACGCTGGTTTGCCACGCCGGATGCGGCGGGCCGGTACCCGGCCCTGTTCTTCTGCTACGACGAGGACGACGGGACCGAGAACAACCGGGTCTTCGCCGCCTGGTGGGGGCGTGGCGTGCGGCGCGGGAGTGTCTCGCAGGTTCGGCACACGCACTACGGGTTCTGCCGGACCATCACCGACAACGCGGGACTCCCGCCGCTGGGCAAGGCTGCGGATGAAGGCCCGATCGACGAGGT
Source organism: bacterium (assembly GCA_035295165.1). NCBI lineage: Bacteria > bacterium. Next base: position 11,902 of record DATGJN010000033.1, on the reverse strand, counting down.
GTGGGCCTAGGCAGGAGATTACGGCTCGCCGGGCGTACTAGCCGCCGGAAGAGGCCCGAAGTTCCGGTCGCCGGACGGGACATCGCAGGGATCGCCGCATGCGTCGCAGCAGCAGTGGGAGGATCGATCGCCGTGCACATGGCACTCCGGGCACGCCGGGCCCTTTGTGGGGCGTTGGTGGCCGTGCTGGCCGCCACGTTCCTCGTGTCCCTTCCGACCGCACCGGCACGCGCCCAGGCGGTGGCGATCCGCGCCATCGCTAACGGGCAGCCAGTGTTCCTCCGGGGCGACGCGATCCTCCAGGACTCCGTCGTCATGGCCCCCTATCAGGGGTTGTCCGAACCACTCGGAATCCACGCGAGCTGGGATCCCCGCGGCCAAACCCTCACGCTCGTGAGCCCGGCCGGCGATGAGATGCAGCTCCGCCCCGACGACCCCTACGCGACGGTCAACGGCGAACGCAGGCCGATCCCGATTCCGCTCGTCAGCGTGTTCGGGCGGGTGCTCATCCCAGTGCAGTGGGTATTCGACACCCTGGGCGACATTACAAGCTACGATGCGGCGACCCGCACCGTCACCATCAGCGCGCAGATCACAGGCATTGCGTGGCGGGCGGTTGGCGAGGGCCTCGAGGTCCAGTTCGACGCGACGGCGCCGCTTCACGCACGCGCTGCCTTTCTGCGCGGTCCCGACCGCGTGGTGGTGGACGTGGACGGCGCGCTCGCCCGGCTCCCGCAACCGACGATCGACGTCCACGAAGGCCCGCTCACGAGCATCACCGTGGCCACGCTCCCGTCCGGCAGCGAGGTGACCTTCGCGGTCACGGGACCGGTCCGGTTCCGACTGGCATCCGATACGACCGGCCGGCATGCGACCCTCACCGTCACGACCGGCAGCCTGCCGGAGCCCCGCGGCTCCATTTCGCCCGCGGCTTCCGGCGAGCCGCGCATCCTGAATGTCGCCTATCAGCACGTCGACGGCGGCGGGCGGCTCTCGATCACGAGTACCCAGCCGCTCCGGATCACGCAGCACGTGCTGCGCAACCCGGACCGGGTCGTGCTGGATGCCCAGGACGCCGTGTTTGTCCCGGTGAAACAGACGCTGGACGTGAACGACGGGCTCGTCGTCCAAATCCGCGCGGCGCAATTCCACAAGGCGCCGGACATCGTGCGGGTCGTCGTCGAACTGGCCCGTCCCGCGCCGTTTGCCGTGCGCGCCGGCGCCGACCCGACAGAGACGTTGGTCGGCCTCGGCGCCGCAGCCGCAGGCGCGCCCGGAGCGGGACCGTTACCCGCCTCCGGCCCCCGCGGTCCGGTCGTCGTCGCGATCGATGCGGGCCACGGCGGGAGCGACCCGGGCGCGACCGGTCCGACCGGGGTTCGCGAGAAGGACGTGGTGCTCGCGATCGCCCAAGACCTCCGCGCGCTGCTGGCCCAGCAGCACATCGACACCGTCATGGTGCGCGACAGGGATGAGTTTGTCCCACTCGACGATCGCGCGTCCATCGCGCAGCGAGGCGGAGCGACCCTGTTCGTGAGCATCCACGCGAACGCCTCCGTGGACGCCAACGCAAACGGTACCCAGACGTTCTACTACACACCGCAGAGCGTCCCCCTCGCCCAGTACGTGCAGGACGAGGTGAGCCGCGCGGTCAACCTCACGCCGCGGCCTCCGACCCAGGCGCGGTTCGAGGTGCTCCTCGACACCAGACAGATCCCCGCCGTGCTCGTGGAGACCGCGTTTGTCACGAACCCGCGGGAGGAACAGATGCTGCGGGACCCCGCGACGCAACAACTGTTCGCGCGGGGCATTCTCAACGGCATCCAGCGGTATCTCACGGCCCAGCAGTCCGGGGCCCCGTAGCGTCGGGACGGCCCCTCGCGCTGCCCGCCGGCCCAGAGACGGAATCCGAAAGGGAGGACACGCATGGCGCGACGGCGATCGGCTCGCCGGCAATCCTCGCAGTGGTTGAGCGCGCTGTTACTCGGCGTGCTGCTTGGCGTCGGGCTGGTGCTCGGAGCGCTGTGGGCGTCTCACAGCCGTCCCGTGACGCGGTCACCGGTCGCGGTCGCGCCCGGGCCGACAATGCACCCCCGCTCGCCGCAGCAGGCCCCCCCTCGTCGACCCGGAGCGTCGACACCGCAGCAGACCCCAGGGGCGCCGTCGGCGGGATCCACGCCGTCGGCCCCGCAGCCATCCACGCAGGCCCCGGAGCATCCCGTCGGCCCGGCCGGGCCGGGGCGCGCGCGGGTGGCGGTCATCTTCGATGACGCCGGCTACAGTCTCGCGGCCGCCCGCGAGGTCATGGCGCTCGGCCGGCCGGTCACCATGTCGGTCCTTCCCCACCTCCCCTTCTCCACCGAGATCGCGCAGGAGGCCCCAGCCCACGGCGTGCAGATCATCTTGCACCTGCCGGTGCAGCCACTGGACCCGTCGATCCCGCTCGGCCCGGGGGTGGTCACGGTGGACATGCCCGACGCCGCGATCCAGGAGACCGTCCGAGGCGACCTCGCGACGGTCCCCACCGCCGTGGGCGCGAACAACCACGAGGGGTCTCGCGGCACCGCGGACCCGCGGGTGATGCGGGACGTCATCTCGGTGATCAAGACGCGGCAGCTCTTCTTCGTGGACAGCTTGACATCGCCGCGCTCGGTGGCCGCTCAGGTCGCCCGGGAGATGGGCGTGCCGACCGGAACGCGCGCCGTGTTCCTCGACAACCAGAACACGGACGCCTACGTGCGTGGCCAGTTCCACGCGCTGATCAGGATCGCGCTCAGCCAAGGGCAGGCGATCGCGATCGGACACGTCGGCAAGGTCACGGCCGGCGTGTTGCGATCGATGCTGCCCGAGTTTGACGAGGCGGGGATCCAGCTCGTGACGGTGTCGCAGTTGGTCCGTTAGCGGACGGCGCCGACAGCGCTCAGCGAAGGAACACCGAAGGCGGCACGAGGCGCACCCCCGCGCGATCGAATTCGGACAGCAAGGCGCCGATGACACTGGGCGCGGGCGTCTCCAAGCGAGCCACGCCAATCGCCATTCCCGTCCCGCGCGCGCGCGTGATCAGCCTACGGACGCCTGCCGCAATCGCATCGGGGGTCGGGGTCGCATCCAGATCATCGGTCACGACGAGCACCGGAACGCCGAGTTCCCGGGCGATCGCGGACGCACCGGAGTCGTCGTCTCCAGCCGCGAGAAACCACGCACCCCTCGCACGAACGACCTGCAACACGTCTCGCAGCACCCGAGCGTTCGGCACGCCATAGGCCCCGGCGTCGGCGCGGAGCCCCACGACCCCCGGCGCCGTCACGAGATCGTCCAACGTCGTGCGGCGGATCTCGTCATCGGACATGCGCGCGGTGATCGCGGGAACGGCCGACCCGGCCGTCCCGACCGGGAGGTCCAGCACCGCCTCCAGCCCGTGGGCCGGCGCGTCCTTCGAGATTTCCACCGAGTAGGGCTGCCGCGGGCGAATCCCGAGACCGAACGGACGCCGCATGGCGTAGATCGGGGCGAGCGCGGCCAGGCTGGCGCCCGCGTGCACGAGGACGATCGCGGCGGACGCGGACCGACCGGCACCGGGCGCCGGTCCCACGGTCCCCACCGCGGCCGCAACGACGAGGACGACCGCGAGCGCTCTCACCATCCCGGCCCGAGTCTACCGCCGGGCCTCCCGACCGTCAACACGCCGTGCCCCGCAGAGGGGTTTCCCGGCGCGCCCGACAATACTCCTGAGTGCGTTTCTTCTCGCGCGAGCCTGCGGCGGCGTTCGCCGCCGCATCCTTGGGAGGACCCTTGATGCGCTTTGGACTCGGCGACACCGCGCCTCACCGTACGCAGTGCGACCTGCTCGCTCTGCCGGTCTCCGAACCGGGAACACTAAGTGGACCTGCGGCCGACGTCGACGGCGCGACCGGCGGACGGCTCGCCGAACTGGCGCGCGTCGAAGGATTCACCGGCAAACAGGGCACCACCGTGATGCACTTCGCCCCGGACGCACCGTTCCGTCGGGTGTTGCTCGTGGGCACCGGCGCGGGATCCGACCACGAGCGCCTGCGGCGCTACGCAGCGGTGACGGTCCGGCGCGCGCGTGAGGCCCGGGCGGTGCGGATCGCGCTGCACACGGGACCGGACGGCTCGGATGCGGCCGAGCGCGTCCGCGCGATCGTAGAGGGCGCCGGGCTCGGCGCCTACCGGTTTGACAAGTACCGCGGCGGCACCGACACGCCCGTGCAGGAGGCAACCGTGTTGGTGCCCACCGGGGCCCAGGAGGCACTCGGGGCCGCGCTCAGGCTCGGGGAAGCAGCCGTGCGGGCGACCTGTCTGGCGCGCGACCTCGTCAACGAGCCAGCCAACGTCATGACCCCTGCCGGCCTCGCGGACGCGGCCCGCGCGGTCGCCGAGCGGGACGGGCTTCGCTTCCGCGTCATCGAGCTCGACGAGGCACGCCGCATGGGGATGGGACTGTTCGCCGCCGTCGCGGCGGCGAGCGACCAACCCCCGAAGTTCATCGTGCTCACGTACGAACCGAAGGGTTCCGGCGGTGGCGAGCGGCCCCGGCGAACGGTCGCGATCGTGGGCAAGGGCATCACGTTCGACAGCGGCGGGCTCGACATCAAGGGGGCGAGCGGGATGGCTACGATGAAGGGCGACATGGGAGGCGCCGCCGCCGTCGTCGGCGCGATGAGCGCGCTGCGCGCCCACGACGTGCCCGTGCGCGTGCTCGGCATCGCGACCGCCACCGAGAACATGATCAGCGGGCACGCGATGCGGCCAGGCGATATCATCCGGAGCCTCGCGGGGAAGACCGTGGAGATCACCAACACCGACGCGGAGGGCAGGCTCGTGCTCGCGGACGGACTTGCGTTCGCGGTGCGCGAGGGCGCCACGGAACTCATCGACCTCGCCACGCTGACCGGCTCGTGCGTGATCGCGCTCGGCGACTACACGGCCGGCATCATGGGCAACGACCAGACCCTGCAAGAGCGCCTCGTCCGCGCCGCGGCGCTGGCCGGGGAACAGGTCTGGCAGTTGCCGATGTACGAGGAGTACCTCGAGGCGATGCGCGGCGAGATCTCCGACCTGAAGAACTCCGCCGGGCGCCAAGCCGGCGCCGAGCGGGCCGCCGCGTTCATCGGCGAGTTCGTTGGCGCGACCCCGTGGGCCCACCTCGACATTGCTGGGCCAGCGTTTTGCGAGGAGAAGAGCGCACCGCCCTACATGCCGATGGGCGGCACCGGCTTCGGGGTGCGGACGCTGCTGCGCTACCTGGCGTCGTCCGACTAGGCGGCGGCCCACCCGCCAGGGCTGCGCACACACGACAGCATGAAGGGACTCGAGGCATTTGAAGCCCTCGACATGCGGGTCGGCCGGATCCGCAGGGCGGAGCGCCATCCCAAGGCGCGGAAGCCCTCATACATGCTCTGGATCGACTTCGGACCCTACGGCGAGCGCACGTCGAGCGCGCAGCTCACTGATCTGTACCGGCCGGAAGACCTCGTGGGACGACAGGTCGTCGCGGCCTTCAACCTGGGAGCCCGTGCGATCGCCGGGTTCACGTCCGAGGTGCTGGTCCTGGGCGCGGCGGATCCAGAACGACGGGTCGTGCTCTTGAGCCTCGAGCGCGACGTGCCGGACGGCACCAAGATCTTCTGACCGCTGCGGTCGCGCGGAGCGCGCCGGCACCGAGGATGGGAGCACCCCGCTGAGACATACGACACGAACCTTCGAGGAGAGCCGACGTCTGCTGGGCGTGGCCGCGGGCCGCCAACCCGCCGACCGCTATCTTGAGAGCGCGACGCTGCTCAACGTGTACAGCGGTGAACTCTACCGGGCGAACGTGGCCATCGCCGGCGGCCGCGTGGCGTACGTGGGGTCCGGCCGCACGATGGTGGGACCGGACACCGACGTCCTGACGCTCGCCGGCAAGGTGCTCGCGCCCGGGTACATCGACCCCCACACCCACATCACCGGGATGGTGACCCCGGTCGAGTTCGCACGCGAGGTCCTGCGTACGGGGACGACCGCGCTGGTCGCAGACACCCTGCAGATACAGTTGCAGACGCCGCCGGAACTGATCGTGGAGCTGCTGGCGAGGCTGTCCGCCATGCCGGTCCACGTCTACTGGTTCCTCCGCCCCGACGCGGCCTCGCCGCTGCCGGACGAAACGATGTTCTCGATCGAGCGTCTGACCCCGTTGCTGGAACAGGAATCGGTGCGCGCCGTCGGCGAGGTCACCCGGTGGCCCGACCTCTACCGCGGAGACGAGGACCTGTTCCGGAAGATTGCGCTCGCGTTCTCGACCGGCCGGCGGATCGAGGGCCATGCGCCGGGGGCGTCGCCCGACCGTCTCGTCGCGCTCGCCGCCGCGGGCTGGTCGGCGGATCACGAGGCGATCACCCCGGACGAAGCCCTCGCCAGGCTCCGGGCCGGCATCTACACGATGCTGCGACACTCGTCGCTGCGTCCGGATCTCCCCGCCCTCGCACAGGCGGTCACGGCGGAGCGGGCGGCCTCCGCCCGGCTGATGCTGACCACGGACGGCCCCGAGACGACGACGATCGCCGAATCCGGTTACATGGACCACGTGATCCGTCAGGCCATTGCGTCGGGCATCCCGCCGATCCCCGCGTATCAGATGGCGACGCTCAATCCGGCGACGTACTTCGACCTCGACGAGGAAATCGGCGGAATCGGTCCCGGCCGGCGCGCGGATATCGCCGTGCTCGACGACCTCCGCGATCCCACGCCGTCGCTCGTGCTGGCCGCGGGCGAGATCGCGGTGCGCGACCGCGCGACGGTGGCGACCTTCCCCGACGTGGACTGGCCCCGCTACTTTCCGCGCAGGATCCGACCGGATTGGCATCCACGCCCGGAGCTGTTCGAGACCACGGCCGGTGACCTCGCCGCCGCCGGCGATGGAACGTCGTCCCGAGTCCCCGCGAGTCCGCCCGACAGCGTGAGCTTTCCGGTGATGCACTTGGAGAACAGCGTCATCACGCGCAGGCGAGACATGACCGTGCCCGTTCGCAACGGCGTGCTCGCGTGGCCCTCCGACGTTGTCCGGCTGGCGCTCCTCGATCCGGCGGGACGCTGGATCACCAACGGCGCGCTCTCGAATTTCGTCACCCGGCTGGGCGGGATGGCGTCCTCGTTCAACGTCAACGCCCATCTCATCGTGCTCGGCCAGGACCCCGCGGACATGGCGCACGCCACCCGGCGGGTCCTCGAGATCGGCGGCGGGATCGTGGCGGTGGAACGGGGAACGACCCTGCTCGAACTGCCGCTGCCGATCGCAGGGGTGATGTCGCCCGACCGTTTGCCGGCGGTCGCAGACCAGGTGCGGGGCCTGTACGCGTTCCTCCGCGCGCGCGGGTACGCTCACGCCGACCCACACTACAGCCTGCTCTTCCTGCCGATCGACTCGCTGCCCGACGTGCGCGTCACCTACCGCGGGGTGTGGGATGTCCGGCGCGGGGAAACGCTCGTTCCGAGACGAGACCTCCCATCCCCCGCCTAAACGGTCGCGACGAGACCGGCGGGCCGATCGCCCGACATCGTCAGGGTGTCCGCTTGTAGGTGAGCTCCACGCCGCTTCCGACCGGCAGGGTCACGGTCTCCAATGCGGGGTCCGCCCTCAATCGCGCCATAAACGCCGTGACCTCCGACGCGTGCGACACCACATTGTCCGTCGCGAGCAGGCCACCCGGGCGGAGTAACCGCAGCAGCGGGCCGAGGTACGTCAGATAACTGGGGCGGTCGGCGTCCAGCAGGATGAAATCCACGGGCCCGGCGATGCTCGGCAGCACGTCGAGGATGCGGGCCTCTCGGATCGTCACGCGCCCGCCCACCCCGGCTCGGGCCAGGTTCTCGCGCGCCATCGCCACCTTGTGCGGCGCCTGATCGACCGTCGTGACGTGGCCGCCGGTCGCGGACGCGGCCCATGCCAGCCAGATCGTCGAGTACCCGTTCGACGTCCCCAGCTCCAAGATGGTGCGCGCGCCGAGCACGCGCACCAGAATCGACAAGAACCGGCCGGCCTCGGGCGTGATGTTGAGCAGCCGCCGCGATCGCTCGGATTCGCGGGCGTCGTGCGCGCGGCCAAACTCGGCCAACTCATCCAGCAGGTGAAACAGCGCGGCCTCGTCCATCGGGCCTCCTCCGCTGCTCGGCCGACGTCTCGACACACGCCAACGCGGCCCGACGGCAGCGCCCACGGCCTTCGCGGGCCGCGGGATGCGCTCCTCCGCGCCGCCTCATCCACTTGCCGTCCGCCCGCCGCGCAACACGCCGAGATAGATCCTGACCGCGAACAGGGGACGCCGCGACGCGCCAGGAAGGATCCCCCGACGTTCTTGAAAGGCGGGGATGCGCGTGTACGCGGGGATGTTTCTGTATCCGTGGGATCTCGCCGATGAAGGTACCGAGGCGGTGACAGCGCGCCTCCGGGACGTCGGCATCAACACGGCCGTCGTCGCCGGCAGCTACCACGCCGGAAAATTTCTGCGTCCGCATGCGCCCGCGACCCGCGTCATCTTCCCGGTCGACGGCACGGTATATTTCCGGCCGACGACCGCCCGGTATCGAGACACCCCGCTCCGCCCCATCGTGAACCCGCTCGTTGAGCGGTACGATGCGTTCGCCGCGCTGGCAGACCACCGGGCGGCCAGCGGTGTCGACGTCGCCGCGTGGATGGTGCTCTTGCACAACACGCCGCTCGGCACCGCGCACCCGGAGTGCGTTGCGCGAAATGCCTACGGCGACCCGTACTGGTACAGCCTCTGCCCCAGCCATGGGTCGGTGCGCGCGTACGCGCGGGCCCTGATCGCGGACGTGGCGGCGTCCTACCCGGTGCAGCACGTCGTCATCGAAGCGCCGGGTTTTCTCCCGTACGCGCACGGATTTCACCATGAGAACCGCATGGACCCGCCGGATCCGTGGAGCGCGATGCTGCTCGCCCTGTGCTTCTGCCCGGCGTGTGCGGCGAGGGCCGCGGAGACCGGGCTCGACGCCGCCCGACTCGCGGAGACCGTGCGCGACGCGCTCGATGCGTTCTTCGATGCGCCGTCGATGCCGCGACCCTCCGACGGACAAGCGCTCCATTGGGTGCTCGCAAACGTTCTCCACGACCGCGAGTTCGCATCCTACCTCGCCGTCCGGGTCGACACCGTGACGTCGCTCGTCGCCGACCTCCGCGCCGCCACGCCGGCGGGGGTGCGTCTGTCCGTCATTCCGTCCGTCGGCCAACCGCTCGCGCGGGCACCGCTGAACGGTTCGGACCTGACGCGGCTCGCGGGGCACGTCGACACGATCGAGATCCTCGGCTACCGTGCGGACCCCATCGAGGTCGGCGCGGACGCGTGGTGGGCCCGTCATCGGATCGGGCCGAGCACGCGCCTCCACGTCGTCCTCAAGCCCGCCTACCCGGATGCGGCCGACGCGACGAACCTCGCGGCGAAGGTACGGGTGCTCCGCGAGGTGGGCGTGGACGGGCTCTCCTTCTACAACTATGGACACATCCGGCGAGGGCATCTGGCGTGGATCAAGCGGGCGCTCGAAGGGCGCGGCTAGGGAGTCCGAGCGAGGATTCCGCCGCCTTACCGGACCAAACAGTAGCCCGCGACGCCCCGGCCCCCACAACCTCGCCGCCGCTCCGCGACGACTGCGCGTTCCCATCGGTGGCCGTTCCCGCGTCGCGGCTCGCCGCACAGTCACTGTGGCGTACCCCGTCCCCTGAGCCACAGACGTGGCCATGAGCTCGCGGGCGAGGGACAGGGCCTCAGCGGGCGTCTTGGTTCCCGTGGGGAGATGCGGAATGATCGTGTTGCCTTGGATGCCTTTCGAACGCGACGGGTGGGATCATGACTCCCGGGCTCTCCGTCGCCGCACGAAGGTGCCCATGGCTTCCATCGAACGAAGGCCGACCCGCGAGGTCGCGTAAAGCGGATCGAACGAAGGATGGCGGCGGGCTCCCGCCCCTGTTACACTCTCCCGAGTTACGCCACGCAAAGGAGGACCTCATGCGAGCCATTGCTCTCCTCGTCCCGACGATACTGATCCTGCTGACCGTGAGCGTTGGACCAGGGTTCGCCGACAAACTCACGGTGACACTGGTGTCCATCAATTCGCCAATTGGTCAGGGGCAACAACAGACGATTGTCGTGCAAACGCAATCCGGGGCAACGTGTGGGGGACTGGTGTCGGTCGGAAACAGCGCCACAGGCAGAGGAGGATCGCAAACATCAGCCCCGCTCCGGGACCTCCAGGCCGATGACAAGGGCCAAGTCACCTGGTCGTGGCAACAGATCCATGGGTACTCCGCGCACTACGGCGTGCACATCACGTGCAAGAACGGGGCGGACGCCGCCGTCTTGGACACCGGGTACGACGTAAAATAGCGGTCCCTTACCAGCACGCAGGTCCGTTCAGCCACGGCGCTCGGAGCCCCTGACGCTCCGGGCGTCTGGCGTTCGTCGAGCGTCCGAGCCCACCGATGCAAACCCGCCGTGCCGCCCGGAACGCTACGAAAGAGATTCCGCGAGACTGACAGACGTGAAGGCCGTGCCTGTTCTTGCGACGCGGGCGACGATCGCGGGCAACACGAGCGCTCGCAAAGACCGCGCTGCCCTCCCCCCTCACGATGCGACTTCGAATGCGGTCCGCCGGATCGACACGGCCCCAACGGAGGGGCCGCGGGCGTTCAGTACGCGGCGAGCGCGCGGATCGCCGAGGCGATCTCGTCCGCAGACGGCTGAAACGCGGCCTCGAGCACCGGGCTGTGCGGCACCGGCGCGTCCTTGCCGGCAAGCCGCACCACCGGGCCGTCCAGCGCATCGAACGCCTCCTCGCCGATCAACGACGCGACCTCGGCGCCGACGCCGGCCGTGCGGACCGCCTCGTGCACCACGAGCGCTTTGCCGGTCTTGCGCACCGACCCCAGAATCGCCTCGCGGTCGAGGGGCGCAAGACTCCTGAGATCCAAGACCTCCGCGTCGATCCCATCGCGTGCCACCGCGTCGGCCGCGGCGAGGCATTTGTGCAGCATCCACCCATAGGAGAACACGGAGAGCGTGGTGCCGTCGCGGACCGTACGCGCGACGCCGATCGGCGTCGTGTGCTCGCCGTCCGGCACGTCCTCGGTCCGGTACCGATAGAGGTGCTTGTGTTCGAAGAACATCACCGGGTTGGGGTCGCGGATCGCCGCGGTCAACAAACCCTTGGCGTCGTCGGCAAACGCCGGCGCCACGACCTTGAGCCCCGGCGTGTGGACGAACCACGCCTCCATGCACTGAGAGTGGAACGGGCCGCCTTTCACGTCCCCTCCGTAGGGCAGGCGCAGCACCAGCGGGAGCGGCGTGCCGGTGCGCCAGTGAAACTTCGCGGCGACGTTGACGACCTGGGTGAACGCGTCCGAGACGAAGTCCGCGAACTGCATCTCCACGACGGGGCGCATCCCCAGCACCGCGGCGCCGATTCCCGCGCCCACGTTCGCGGTCTCGGCGAGCGGCGCGTCGATGACGCGCCACGCGCCGAACTCCTCCACGAACCCCCTCGTGATGCCGAACGCCCCTCCGTAGACACCGATGTCCTCGCCGAGCACGAACACGCGGGGATCCCGCCGCATCTCGCCCTGCAGCGCGTCGCGGATCGCTTCCAGATAGCTCATCTGCGCCATGTCGTGAGTCCTCAGTCCGGGGCGTACACGCCGTCGGCGACCGTCGCCGGGGACGGCTCGGGGCTCGCCTCGGCCCACTCGAGACCCTCCTCGACCTCCCGCGCGATTCTCGCCTGCATCGCGTCGTCGGCTGCACGAGAGAGGACCCCGGCATCGCGCAGCCGTCCCTCGAACCGCGCGATCGGATCTCGCGCCGCCCACTCCTCAAGCAGCGCCGGGGGCACGTAGGTG